>DASXUA010000446.1:0-6209 GCA_036505095.1 Phycisphaerae bacterium | reverse complement strand
TCGACCATCATCTGAACGGAACTTCGCTGCAATCGCCGCCGCGGCCGGGCACGCTGCGCTTGAGCTGGAGCGAGCAGTTTCGCCATTTCGTGATCTGGACGCTCCGCGAGCGCGATTTCGTTTGCCTCGAGCCGTGGACGGCCGCGGGCGACGCCCTGAATACCGGGCACAACCTGATTCCGCTCGCGCCGGGCGAAAGCCTCACGACGCGGTTTGATATCGAATGGCTGGCGAAGTGAGCGCCGTCACCGGAATCACTGGGGCGAATCATCGGCGTGGTGGTGAGTCAACAAGCAGCACCGACGGATGAGACATCGCCGCAGTGGTGGCGCTGGCCGCGTTTTGCGCCGAGCGTGGTCGTTGCCGGCGGCTTGCCGCTGATCGCTGTGCTGCTGCTCTACTTGCTGGATGTTCCGCTCGGCCGGCCGGGGTTTGTGTACCTCTACTCCGAACTCGCGCCGATCTATTTGCTGCGCGGTGTTCCGATTCTTGTCTTGCTTGCGGGTCTGGTCGTTGCACTGCAGCGCATCGGCTGCGCCGACGAGCGCCGCGTGCGCCGAGCGCTGGCGGCGGGGGCAGTCGTCTATTTCCTGATTGCCCTGTGGACCTATTTTGAACCTCCCGGCTACCGCGGCCGGTATCTGTTTGAATTGGAATCGCCTTCGCATGAGGGCGCGTTTGTCCTTGAAGCCCGCCTGCTGCGCGGCGGGATGTTGAAGGCTCGTGATGAGCCGGTCGCGTCACTCAGTGAATACTTGCGACACTTCCCGCTGCTGCTCTGCCGTACGCCCGAGCAGATGCGCGGCACCCGCGTCCTGAGCAACCCGCCCGGCATGACGCTGCTGGCGCGGGACGTGTCGGAATTGTTCGCTGCCTATCCTCCACTGGCGCGCGCCTTCGAGCGAGTCCTGCCGGGCGCCGGCAGCGCGGACCCGGGCATCGAGCGTTGGTTCGCCGAGGACCTGTTCCTCGCAGGCGGCCTGCATCTGCTCTGGATCGTATCGATCTTTCCGGCGTACGGCTTGGCGCGCTTATGGCTGCCGCGCGTCCCCGCAGCCGTCCTGGCCATCGCCAGCGTCTTCAATCCGGCAACTGTGAACTTCACGCCTGGCAAGGATCCGGCGCAGCTCGCGAGCGTGATGCTGTTGACTTACGCGTGGTTCGCCGCCCATGTCCGGCGGCGCTGGGATCTCGGATTGCTGTCCGGGATCGTGCTGATCTGCGGGTCAATTCTGAGCCTGGTACACATCTGGATCGCGGTGGTTGTGGGTGCGGCGACACTCTGGGATGCGGCGCGCAATCCGCAGCGGCGCAGAAACGTGCTGTTCAACTGTGTGCTGCCGGCGACCATCGGCGCAGTGCTCGTGGTAACGCTGGCGTGGCTGGCAGTCGGCTGGAATCTTCCGGCGACGTTCGAGGCCGTGCGGCGGCGCTACCTGGAGATTCAGGGACAGATCATCGCGCGGCCGCTGGCCTGGAACCTGGTGGGTGCCGGTCTGTTCCTGCTGTTCGCCGGACCGGCGCTGTGGGTCGTTTCGTACTGGGCGCGGCGCGCGCGGGGCGGAGATGACGTTGGCCGGCTCGGCAAGCGGCTCGTCATCTGCACGGCCACGGTCCTGCTGTACACCTATTTCTTCGCGAACAACAGTGAAACGCCCCGGCTGTGGATCCCGTTCATCCCGCTGCTGCTGCTCGGGCTGGCGCTGCGCGTACCGCTGTTCCGCAGCCCTGGGCCGCAGACAGCGCGCTTGCTGGCCGCACTGTTGATCGTTCAGGTAACGGTGACGCTGGCGCACCGCGCCCTGCTGGACGTGCGCGAAACGGAGATGCGCCTGACGACCGGACGCGGCTATTTCTGACCGGCGCCGCGGTCCGCTTGCGCTCCGACCGCAGCGCCGCGGCCCGTTGTAGCGCAGGCGTCTCGCCTGCACCGTACCGCAGGCATCCTGCCTGCGCACATTGTGGTGCAGGCATCTTGCCTGCGAGCATTTTGGTAGGGGCATCGGTCCAAGATCGGCGGCGCATGCGTCCGCGCCTCAGTATCGCCTTGCAACCGGCGCCGCCGCCCGACCTGCGAGATCTGTTGAATCGTGACCCGTTCCAGCCGTTTCGGGTGCGGCTCACGGGCGGCGACCATTATGACATCCAGAATCCGCAGTTGACCGTAATGATGAAAAGCCGCTTGTTCATCGCCCTGCCACAGTCGGACCGGTCGGTCTACGTTCCTTATCGGCACATCGCCGCCCTGGAAACGCTCGAGAACGGTCGTCGGCCCCCCGCGCGCGGCCGGGCCCGCAAGCGCGGGCGGTAAGAATTCCTCAGCAAAAGCACCAAGCTGGCATCGTGCCACCCCTCTTTTCACGAAGAGCATCTGCGGCACCTGGCGGAGCGCGCGCTTTTGGACGCAAATCGAGCGAGCGCCGCGCGCGTAGTATGGTTAGATAAGCAATGTGGTTCGTCGCACAACGCGTTCGTGTCGCGAAGTCGCTCGGACGAATCCGCCGTGGCGGACAAGCTTTCAGCGCGCACCGTCAGCAAGAAACTACGAAAGTGTGACAAAGATCACAAAAACGACGAAATCGCCGCGCGGCGCATTCCGATCGGCCTTGGCGCCACAAGAACGCGGGTGCAGACCGCTGCCGGCTACGAATTTGTCGAACTTTTCCCAAAAGCGGAGGACGACACATGCTCATCACGCGCAGATTAAGAGGCGGCCAACCGTCCAACCGTCCAACCGCTCATTTTTTCTTGCCGCGGAGCCCTGAACCTCGCCGCGTCGAGCCCTGAAAACTGAATATTGAACCCTCAACTGGGTTGCTCAGCCGGGCTGGCGGACGTACGATATAGGTAATACTGAGGTGCGGCATGAGTCATATCGAGCATTCGGTCCGGGCGGCGCAGCGGCGGATGTTCACGAACCGCTGGCTGTATTGCGTTTCATGGACGCTCACGACTGCGGCTGGCAGCTACGCGGCGCTAGCCCTTTTCGCCCGGCTCTACGGCTGGGAATGGCCGCTGGGCTGGCTGGCTCTGGCGACGGGCGGGGCGGCGCTGGTGGTCGCGACCATCTGGGCGCTGGTCGGCCGGCCCGATGCGGTCGTGGCTGCGGCCGCGCTCGATCAGGCGGCCGGCTTGCGCGAGCGCATCAGCAGCGGGCTTTATTGCTCGCGCACCGACGACCCGTTCGCTCAGGCGGTCTTTCAGGATGCCGACGCGATCTCGCGCTCGATCACCGTCCGCAAGCACCTGCGCCTGCGCGTGCCCTCGTCGATGACTTACGCCGCCATCGCCGCCGCGATTTGCGGGTTGATGTTTCTGATCCGGCCGGGCGTGCTTAAGACTCAGGCTACTACGCAGCGCGAGGAGCAGAACCTGGCCGTGCAGCAGACGCGCGCCGTCGTCAAGCAGCTTGATTCGGTCAAACGGCTGACTGAGAAGGACCCGGGCCTGAAGGAACTGAAAGAGGACCTCGAAAAGCTCGAGAAGCCGCTCGACGGCCGGCTCGAAAAGCCCGGCGAAATCCGCCACGAGGCCATCAAGAAGATCGACAAGCTGGCCGACGCCGTCCGCGAGCGGCGCGAGTCGGCGCCGTATCAGGATGTGCAGCAGCTCAAGAACATGCTGAAACGCGTCAAGGCGCCGCAAAACGCCGAGACGCCGGCCGAGAAACTCTCGAAGGCCCTCAACAACGGCGACTTCAAGAGTGCCCAGGAGGAGATTCAGGCGCTCAAGGAGCAGCTTGCCACGCTTCAGAAAGAGCAAGACCCGGAGCAACTCAAGAAGCTGCAGGAGCAGCTCAGCGATCTATCCAAGCAGCTCGAAAAGGCCGCCGATGCCAAGCAGCTTGCCGAGAAGCTGGAGCAGGCCGGCGTCAAGAAAGAAGACGTCGAGCGCATGCTCAAGAACCTGACCAAGCAGGACTTGGAGCAGGTGAAAAAACAGCTCGAACAGCAGGGGATGAACCAGAAGCAGATCGAGCAGCTTGCCAAACAGCTCCAGCAGCAATCGCAAGCCGGCAGCCAGGCCCAAAAGATGAGCCAAGCCATGCAGCAGGCGGCGAACGCGGCCGGGCAGGGGCAGATGGGCCAGGCCATGTCGCAGCTTCAATCGGCCGGCGAGCAGCTTTCGCAGGCCGAGCAACTTGAGCAGGAGAAGAATCAGCTTGATTCGAGCCTCGCCGATCTGCAGGATGCCAAGAACGATCTGAACAACACGTGTCAGCAGTGCAACGGGACCGGCCAAGCCAAAAGCGGGGGGACCTGACGGGGTTGTGGAGGCAGCGGTCGGCTGCCAGGGCCCGGTGGTGATCCGAACAATCGCGGCGGAGGTATAGGACAGTTAGGACGCGGTCAAGGCGGAATCGCACCGGTCGAGAAGACCGAGGTGGCCTTCAAGATGGAGCGGGCCAAGGTCAACACTGGCAAGGGCAAGATCATCGGCCAGTGGCTGGTGAACGGCGAGCAGGTCAAAGGCAGCGTCTCGAAAGAGGCGGCCGAGATCGTCTCCGCGGCCGAGCGCGACGCCACCGACGCCGTCAACCGCGACCGCATCCCGCGCCAATATCAAAAGTCGGTGAAGGAGTATTTCTCCAGCGTCAGCGACCTGCTTGCGAAGGGCAAATCGTCCGAAGCCGGCGCAAAGGACGACAAGAACAGAACGCCCGACGAGCAGAACGGCGACTCGCAACAACGCGAGAAGAGCAGCAAGGATTCGGAGTCGTCGGACGAGCACTGATTGACTCGTTCTGCTAAACTTCCTAATAAGTTAATGTGTGGAGTTCCGTTGGAACGAATGGAACTTGGACCACGCCAACCGTCATGGCGTGACTCCGGCTGAGGCGAAACTGCTCGTTCGCCGCGGTCGGGCGCGCCACGCCGGCGACAACAAATACGTCGTTCGTGGCGGCGGAACCGGCGGCCGCTTGATCCAGGTGGTGTACGTCATCGATCCGGACGGAACCGTTTACGTGATTCACGCTTGTCCCCCTGGGCGGACGAGAAAAATGGCGAAGACGCAGGAAAAAGAGTTGAGCACGCGAAAGCGCCAGCGAGCGAAATGGGCGGCCTACATCCACCCGGACGGCTCATTCGATTTCGAAGCGCTTACGCACAGGCAGAAAGAACAGTTATACCAGGAGTGCGAAGCGCTCCGCGCTGACGCGAAGGGTCAGCCGCTGACGCCCGCACAGCGCCGCCTGCATGCGCGTGCGCAGCGTCGCGGCCCAGCACTGAAGCGGCGCGGCACGCGAATCGTGTCACTGAGCATCGAGCGCGACTTGCTCCGTCAGGCCGAGCGCGTCGCCCGCGTCCGCGGCATTTCCCGATCGGAGCTGTTTTCGCGCGGGCTGCGCGCCATCATCGCCATCGCGGGGTGACGATCGGTCCCGGTTTTCTTCGCTGGCCCGGCGGCTCCTGCGGTTTCATCATGGGTCCAGCCCTTTCGATATAGGCCGTCGGGCTACCGCTCGCGGTGAACTTTGCCGAAGCCTTCGTCCTGCTTGCGGCGCTGGGCTTCATTTTGGCGCAGGGCTTTGATTTCGGCGGGGGTGGGTTTGTCAGCGGCATCGGCTGGATGATGGAAGGTGCGGATTTCCGTCCAGTTGGGGAATTGATCGGCGTCGGCATCCTCGTTGGCGATCAGATCGAGGCGTTTCAGAATTTCGACGTCTTCGGCGTCGGCCTGCTTCGCGGCCGCGCCGTGCAGGCGATGGCCCTTTGCGTCGAACTCCGTCAAGGATTTGCCGAAGGCATTGTGCGGAGCGCGCGACTTGCCCGGGCCGGCCACGGCGTCCACGCGGATGTGACACAGCGTGCACTTCATCAATGAGGTGACGCGCTCGACGGGCGGCGCGGCGCCCTCGGCGGCAGCACCCTCGGGGCCGGGTTCCTTCACCGACGGGTCACGACCGCTGAGGATCTCGATCCAGTTCGGCACGCCGTCGCCGTCAACGTCGAGCCGTGCCTGTGCGGCTGCCCGTTCGGCCGCGTTGGCATTCGCGGGGATCTCCCGCTCGTGGCGTCGGACGCGCTCGGGGACGCTCAGGTCCTTGCCCAACTCGGCGATCTTCTGGCCGTAGAGCGTGAGCGTGGTGTCATCGCGCGAGGCGTGGCAGTGCGTGCAACGGATATGCTCGCCGAGCAGCTTGAACTTGACGGCCTCGAAGTGTGCCTCCATGCCGCGGACCATTGCCGAAGGGAGCACCGCGGCCG
>DASXUA010000445.1:0-14898 GCA_036505095.1 Phycisphaerae bacterium | reverse complement strand
ATCGGCATGTTCGAGTTGCGCTGGCTCTCCAGCGACGGTTGGATCGAAGGCGCCGGCACGCCCAACATTCCCTCCATCGCCGGGCCCGGCGAGATGTGCTGGAATCTTCTGCAGACGCTGCTGGCCAGCGGCAGCGAGGCTTCGCTCGGCACGTTCAGCAACACGCTGACGACCGAGCTGCACACTTATGACTTGAACCTCGCGTCCTCTTTCACGTCCGACTTGGCGACCGGCGGCTCGGTCACGCTTCACATGCTGCCGGTCAGCAGCAATATCGGCTTTACCTTCAACTCCGGGGACCATCCCAACGTGTCGTACCGCCCGCGCCTGATCGTCACCGCCGTCCCCGAGCCGACCAGCCTGAGCGTGCTAGCCCTCGCGGCCTGCGTTCTTATCCGCCGGCGCCGCATTCACCCGCCGGGTGGCATGCTTTCACGCGCAGCGGGTAAGCATGCGCGCGCTCACAGGCTTCGGGTATCCTGATGTCCATGTGCCTGGCGTCCCTCGTCCTTAGCGCGCTCTGCCTTGCGGCCAATCCACCCGCGCGCGGCTACATCTGCGCCGAAGGCGGCGGTAGCATCCGCGGCGGCACCTGGGCCTCCTCGGTTTTCCATTGGATGACCGAAAAGGGCCGCTTCGGTTCGGTGGCCATTCTGGGCACCGCGCCGCCCGACGCCGAGCTCGAGCAGGTCTTTCTGCGCGAGGGCGCCGCCTGCGTCAGCAGTCTCGCGATCACCCGCGGCAACGCCGACGACCCGGCCATCTACCACGATATCGCCGTCGCCAACGTGGTCTGGATTCGCGGCGGCGATCAATCGCGCTACGTCAACTTCTGGAACGACACCCTGACCGAGCGCGCCATCCAGCACGTCTACCGTTCGGGCGGCGTGGTCGGCGGCACCAGCGCCGGGTGCGCGGTGCTGGGCGACGTTATCTATGACGCGCGCGTGGCGTCGCTGGCGCCGCGTCAGGCGCTGCGCGACGCCTACCATCCCAACCTGACGCTCACCAGCGATTTTCTGAACCTCACGCCCGATGTGTTGTTCGACACGCATTTTACCGAGCGCGGCCGCCTCGGCCGGTTGGTGGTTATGCTGGCGCGCTGCTTCGCCGACCTGCACCGCGATGTGCTCGGCATCGGCGTCGATCATCGCACCGCATTCTGCATCGCGCCCGACCTGATCGCCGAAGTGCGCGGCGAGGGCAGCGTCACGATCCTGCAGCGCACCGCCGCCACTCAACAGATCGTCGAACGTGGCTCGCCGCCCGTCGTGACCGATCTGCGCTATACGCAGCTCATCGAAGGTTATCGCTATGATCTGACGCGGCGCGAAATCCTTGCGCGACCAGCATCCGCGCGAAACGTTCCAGAATCTGACGATCAGCTCTCGTTCCAGGCCGCCCGAATCAATGGCGACCAGCGTGCTGACGCCGCCAAAGGCGACGTGCAGGTCATCGATGACGGCGACAAGGACGCCCTCACGGCCGGCCGTCTCAAGCTTACGGACGGCGAACATCTGCTGCACCGCACGATCATCAGCACGCAAACCTGGCAAGGCGATTTCGTCGAGAACCGCGTCGGCGGCCCACAATACGCGCTTGCCCGCCATCCGCATTTCCTCGGTCTGTACCTCGACGAGGGCGTCGGCATTTGCACCGCCGCGCCGGCCCTGCTCAGCGTCGAGGCCGCGACCGAACCACAATCCGCGCTCATCATTCTCGACACCGCCGGCATGACCCGCGCCGCTTTCGCTACCGCTCACTCCCAGCGCGACAACGCTAACCCGCGCCAATCTGTCGGGATCGAGAGCGCCGTGCTGCACGTCCTCCGCGCCGGCTGGCAATTCAACGCGGCCGCCCACGCCGTGATTGGCCCTCCTCCGGCGCCCGAATAAATCCAGGAACGTCTGCGGCCGCGATTCGGGCCGATCTTTCACCGTGTGTGCGGCAAAATTTTCGGGCACGTCTAAGTTCCAAGTTTAGCCGCTGGCCCGTAGGGGCCGCGCTGCGAGTGGCCATTACGTTCCGGCGCGCGTATCCCGACGCCGGGTGCAGCGCACCCCTTCGGGGTTGCGGCTAAACTTGGCTGGCCCCGCCGCGAAGCAAGTCCCGCACGCGCCGCCGGAAAAAAGGGGCACGCACTTCGTTCACGCGGAGTTGAACCGGCCACCTGGTTCTTGGTAATATCGTGCCACAGTCTTTCACCCGGGAGAGGGAAGAATGAAACTGATAAATTTGCGCCGACGTTTGTATGCCTTCGTGTTTGCGACGCTGGCTTGCGCCGGCCGCTTTGCGCCGCTTGTCTGGGCCCAAACCACGATCACCATCACTCCGCCGACCGAAGACGCCTTCGTGCGCGAAGCCGCGCCGACGTTCGGCTACGGCTCGGCAGGCGGTCTGAATGTGTCCGGTGCGGCCGCGGTCAATCTCATGGGCGTGCCGATGGGCCGCTTCGACTCCGTGCTCAAATTCAACTCCAGCGCCGCCGTCCAGCAGTTCAACGCCCAATACGGCGCCGGCAATTGGACCCTGTCGCTCATTCGTCTGCGCGTCTCGGAAGTCGCCGCACCCAACAACCCGATCTTCAATGTCGGTCTGGGCATGTTCGAGGTGCGCTGGCTCTCGAACGACGACTGGACCGAGGGCTTCGGCTCGCCCACGATCCCCTCGACGCCCCCGCCCGACAGTAACGCCATGACCTGGAACTACCTGCAGACGCTTCTGGGCATGAGCACCGAATCGAGCCTGGGCACCTTCAGCAACACCCTCATCAGCGGGAACCACTTCTATACCTTGTCGAACGCGGCCGCGTTCGTATCCGACCTGAATTCCGGCGGTCCGGTGAGCCTGCACATGCTCCCGGTCACGAGCACCATCGGCTTCACCTTCCGCTCCAGCAGCTACCTCAGCGCCAGCTTGCGCCCGGCGTTGCAACTTACAGCCGTCCCGGTGCCCGAACCCGCGACCCTGCCGCTGCTCGCCGCGATTTTTCTGTTGCCCCGCGGCCGGCGGCCGAGCAAAGGGGCTTGTGCATGGACGGGCGGGGGTCGTATACTGCCGCGCGGTTGAGTTTGACGACCGAGCCGAGTTGCGCGACCGGCTCTCTCGCCTGCGACCTGCTTGGGCCGGACCGTCGGCCTCTTTCACGTTGACCCGGAAAGTCAAATACAGGGTCGGACAGCGCCCGCGGGAGTACGAAAATGGCCAAGAAGCTCTATGTTGGGAACCTGAGCTTCGACATGAGCAGCTCTGAACTTCAGCAGCTCTTCGCACAGCACGGCACCGTCGAAAGTGCCGAGGTGATTACGGACCGTTCTACGGGCCGCAGCAAAGGGTTCGGCTTCGTCGAGATGGCCTCGGATCAAGAGGCGCAAGCGGCGATCACCGCCCTGAACGGCCAGCAGCACGGCGGCCGCGCCCTGACCGTCAACGAAGCCCGGCCCAAGGAGAGTCGCGGCGGCGGCGGCGGTGGTGGCGGCGGCGGTGGACGTGGCGGTCGTGGCGGTGGCTACGGCGGCGGCCGCGATCGGTATTGAGGCGACACCGCCCAAAACGAGCACAGCATGACGCCTGCAGACCATGATGCTGCCGCCGATGCGGAAGCGCTCGGGCGGCTGCGCGAAGCGCACGTCGCGGCGGTCAATCGCGGCGACCTCAATGGTTGGATCGGTCTGTTCGCTGAAGACGGCGTGCAGATGCCGCCGCAGTCACGCGCCAATGTGGGACGGCCGGCGATAAAGGAATGGTCGCGCGGCTTCCTGTCGTCCTTCAGGGTCGAGTTCGCGCTGTTCGTCGATGAGGTTCAGGTGACTGGCGACTGGGCATTCGAGCGCGGCGCGTACCGGATCATTCGGGCCCCCAAAGGCGGGGGAATGCCCCATCAGGACGTCGGCAAATACATCACGATCTACCAGCGCCAGGCCGGCGGCGCCTGGGCCATCGCCCGCAGTATCTGGAACACGGACCAACCCCCGCCGATCGCAATGCGCTAGCGTAGCGCAGGCGTCCCCGCCTGCTGCCCTGCGTCCGCAACTGCCATCTCAAGAAGAGCAAGAGAAAGAGTAAGATTACGATTACGAAGCGGACTAGTTAGAAGCAGGATTAAGACTAGGACCCCATGACTGCGGCGATTTGAATCCTCTGATGCGATGGGCGGCGCAGGAGACCAGCCTTACGTATTAGTCGAGCGGCTACCGAACGGGTTTGCCGCTCTCACGCGCTGTTGTGCTCCGTTTGAGCCGAAAGCGGGTACTGAGGGGCATGCTGTTCGTGAGGCACTGCGCTCAGAATTACGTAGATTCACCTGCCCCGCTTCGTCGAACGAAATCATCCATGCAACTCTGACGGGGACACTTCCGCGACACTCAGATGTCGAGAACTTGCTTCTTTACAACACTGGTATTACCGGTGAGATTCCGTCCAATGGAGTCCGATTCGAACACACTCGCGTGCCGCCGCGCAGCAACCCCGGCGAGTATACGTACAGGTACGAGTACTTTCTCAGACGTGCAGAATCAAGGTTTCGGTACTGAACGAGCGCTGAGCCGGTCGCCCGGTGGCCCGAAGTCGAGTTACCAAAACGTCGTGGCAATTTCTTGGTTGCACATACTTGGTGGGCGCTCAGAAATGCCGTGATCGACATCACCAATAGTTCGCCGGTATCCGGATCCTTTGGCCTGCGAATTCGATTGGGCGTCGCTAAGAGGGTGTGTGAGATGCTGGTGCGAGAATCCCTTCTCGCACCTGGATTCGCGGGAATCGCTTCCCGCGGAATCGGCGATCACCATGCTGCAGCCCTTGTCACACACCCTCTAAGGGAACGAACTTCATCAGCGTTTCAAAGATCAAGCAGATTCTCGATGGGACGATTGCCGCGCTCCAGCGCATAGCCATCGGTAGCCGACAGGACGAGGTCGCGCGTAGGATTGCAGTGCAACTCGGCGCTCCACCAGCGGACGTGGCCAGTGAACTAGCGAATCCCGGCAAAATGCCGCTTGGCGACGCCTTGTATCCGGTTGCCATCCGGGGCGATGGAGTCCAGTGGAACCCCGATAATACCCGTCTAATCGCGTGCGAGTTTTCCGTGGACCGAACGGCGCCGCAGGATACGCTCTCCGGAGCCGCGTTCCCCGTCACACCTTCGGCGTAGAAGCCGCCCGTCGTACAGTCGGCACCCTCCGGACCGCCCGTCGGCGCGGCGCCTCGCTGCCTGGGCGGAGGCAAATTGCGTCCGGCGTTCTGGTTACAGCAGCGCGGCGAGTTCGGAGCAGACGGTGTTTACGTCCGATTCCGTCAATCCGGCGTGGAAGGGCAAAGCAATCGTACGGGCGGCGATGGATTCGCAGATGGGGAAGTCGCCGGGCTGGTAGCCGAATTGCTCGACGTAGGACTTCTGCAGGTGGATGGGGATGAAGTAGTTGCAGCCGCTCGCATAGAGGCTCAACGGCCGGATGCTTCCGGCTTGGCCGGATCCGGCTGCTCGTCATACCAGCTCTGCGGGGGCGGGCGCTTGGCTGCCAGTTTCAACAGCTCGGCAGTGGAAATGCGCTCCGCCGATGCCTTCGTTCTGCCGCGTTTTCTTCTTTCGCTTAGTGACCGGTGATAGCATACGGATCATTATAGCAGCGTGGCGAAATTCGCAGCACACCGTGTTCACGCTCGGTTGCGGCCCCGGACTTCCGTCCGGGGTTCTGATCACAGTAGCGCTGCCAGTTCGGAGCACACGGTGTTCGCGTCCGATTCGGTGAGCCCGGCGTGGAAGGGCAGGGCGATCGTGCGAGCGGCGACGGATTCGCAGATGGGGAAGTCGCCCGGCTGGTAACCGAATTGCTCGACGTAAAACTTCTGGAGGTGGATCGGGACGAAGTAATTGCTGCAGCCGATGCCGCGCTCGCGCAGGCGCACCAGAATCCGGTCGCGGTCGGCCTGGGTATAGCGCTCGTCCAGCTTGACCACCATCACGAACCAGCTCATCTCGACGTGCGGCGGGATTTTCTGCATGCGCACGCGGGGCTCGCCTTCGAGCCGGTGGCGGTAGAGGTCGGCCACGCGCGTGCGGGCCGCCAGGATTTCGGTGATGCGTTCCATCTGGGCGATGCCCAGGGCGCAGTTGATGTCGCTCAGGCGGAAGTTGTAGCCCAGGCGCGGATGGGCCAGCCAGCCGCCGCCCGTGTCGCGGCCCTGGTTGCGCATCGAGTGGCACAGGTCGGCCAACTCGCCATTGTTGGTGACGATCATGCCGCCTTCGCCGGTGGTGATCTGCTTGTTCGGGTAAAAGCCGAAGACCCCAGCATCGCCGATCGAACCCGCGATATGCCCCTTGTAGCGTGCGCCGAGCGCCTCGCAGGAGTCTTCCAGGACCCACAGATCGTGACGCCGCGCGATTTCCAGGATTGGGTCCATGTCGGCGATCTGTCCGAAGACATCGACGGGAATGATCGCTTTGGTGCGCGGCGTGACCGCCGACTCGATGTGGCGCGGGTCGATATTCCAGGTGTCCGGATCGATATCGACGAAGACCGGCCGGGCGCCCTCGAACAGGGCACAATTGGAACTCGCCACAAACGAGAAGGGCGTGGTGATGACTTCGTCGCCATGCCCGATTCCCATGGCCCGCACCAAAAGGTGCAGGCCGGCCGTGCCGCTGGAGATGGCCACCGCGTGCCGCGTGCCGCAGTAATTCGCGAAAACGCGCTCGAACTCCTCGACGCGCGGACCGAGCGAAAGCTGCGGCGTTTTCAGCACGGTGACGACGGCGTCGATCTCGCGCTGCGTGATATCCGGGCGGGCCAGCGGAATCTGATGCATATCCCCTCTACGCATGAAATTCTCACGGAGTTCGCCGGGAGGGTGAGCCTCCTGGCGAACCGCAGCTCGGCAGGAGCCTCGCCCTCCCGAGCCTCGCCTTCCCCGGTACATGCCGGCTGGAAGCCGGCGGTACTTGCAGGCGGGACGCCTGCGCTACAATTACGCCCGCGCTACGTGCCGCGGTCGCTGCTGGCCGGGATCATGCTGAAATCCGCCCGGAAGCGCAGCGGCGGCGTCAGGGCGTCGTCCTGCTCGAAGCGCACGATCAGCATAGCCCCGCAGGGAAAATCGACGCCGAGCAAGGCCTCCAGCGGTGCGGCCAGTCCCTCCGTCGGCGCTTCGGCATCTTCGCTGCCGATCGCGGCGCTGGAAAACGCGATGCCTTCGGTGAAGGCCGGACGGTCGAAGCTCGCGCCGTTGGTGTTGCTGTTGCGGCCAATCAATTGCAGCAGTTCCGCGCCACCCACGCTGAACACGCGGTCGCAATTGACCATCTGGATCGTGCTGAAGCTGTTGGCTTCCAGCGTCATTTGTCCCATAACACCGGTGAACTGGTGAAAGTCCGGGTTCGAGTCGCGGTCGGTGTTGCTGTGCGTGCCATAGGTGAAGATCGCGCGGAAGGGCGTGTTGTTCAGAAACAGCACGCGCACATGACCGCGCTGGTTGGTGACGCTGCCGCCAAACGAGGCCGTCTGGTTGAGCAGCGTGCGATTGCTGCATGCGCTGCCGGCCCACAATCCGGCGGACGCCGCCGTCAGGCACAGAATCAAGAGAATGGCATTTCGACGCAACGAAAACCTCCGATCAGGCCGAGTGGCCATGAGGCGAGGATGGCCCCTCCGGCAATACTCCGCCTGTTCCATTATCGGCCGGTAATATACCCGTGCTTTGGCGAACGGCCAGAGTGCGCAGCAGTTGTGCTAATCAGGTCTCTCGGCGTGGTGACTTGCCGTTTGGACGCCTCGGTCGCGGATGGTGCTGTTCGACCGCGGCCACCTGAAGCAGGTCGAAGCTCCGGATTCCGCGCCTGCCTGCTTGTACGAGCACCATGCTCGTTCGTTTGCTCGGCAGCCAAATCGCGCCGGGGCGCGAGACTCGTACCCGGGTGCCATCAGCCAGGCGGAGCGTGTAGGGCCGGAAAGGCCTCAGGTCATATACGCGTTTGAGTTCTTCGTACCTCACCAGCCCCTGTCCCTTTTCAAGGACGGCGCGTTCGAGGACGGCGCCCCAGCGGTCGCAGCTCCGTGATATGCAAGATGGACACCTTCGTGGCCGACTCGAACGAACCGCCATTCTCGGAGGCTTCGGGCGGCAGGCCCACGATGACGTGCCCGCGCACGACCATCGCCTGATCCGGGTGGCGCACGTTCAAGATCGAGCCATCGGACAGCTTGATCTGGAACGGTTCAAACGGTTGGGCCCGCAGTTCGCTGATAATATCCTTCGGCGTGAACATGATGTCCTCAAATCATGATACGCTTCCACGCGTGCTGCCCGCTAGGGGTAGCCGCTACTTCAGCTCAACGTTCCAGTACGCGTGGTCGAGGAACTGCTTCCACGAGCGGTACTTGGCGTCGGAGAGCTTGAGGCTGATGACCGGGCTGCGCTTGGGCTTGACCGGCCGGACCACGAGTTTCATGTGGGCCTCGTCGGGCGTGCGCCCGCCCTTCTTGACGTTGCACTTCAGGCAGCAGCAGACGATGTTCTCCCACGTGTTGGCCCCGCCCTTGGAGCGCGGGATCACGTGGTCGAGGCTCAGCTCGGACGTCGGGTGCCGCTTGCCGCAGTACTGGCAGCGGTTGCTGTCGCGCGCATAGATGTTGCGGCGATTGAACTTCACATCGTGCCGCGGCAGATGATGATAGCTCAGCACGCGCACGATGCGCGGCACGGCGATGTCGAAGCGGACCGTGCGAATCCAGTCATGCTCGGCCGGCGCGAACTCCCGGCGGAACGCGCTGACCTCACGCCAGTCGTCGAAGTTGTAGGAGACATAGCGGCCATCCTCGATATCGACGATCTCGGCGACGGGACAGTCGGCGTGGTCGCGCTTGAACAGCAGCGAAAACGCCCGCCGGGCGCTCACCACCCGCATGGCCATGTAGTGCGCGTTCAGCAGCAGGACATTGCAGTCCAATCCCGACTGCGTCGCGATACCCGGGCCTTCCGAAACTGTTGCCAGACCGTGTGCGAAGACGACACCTCTACTTTCTGCTCAGAACCCCGGCCGCGAGGGCGGCGTGAATCGCGCACGCAAGTAGCGCTGCGGCCGTCACCCCCACTCGCGTGGCGGGTTCTGATCCGATCGACCGCGACTCCGACCCATTCTAGGAACCGTGACCCGCCTCAACAAGGGCGTGGCCTCCGCTCTTGTTTTGAGCCAGCCCAACTGGGATGATAGGCCCAACGTCAGGTTCGATGAGCGGGCCTGCACCCGTCTATTTCCGGAGGAGCGTTGGATGTTCAATTTCAGCCGCCGTGGCGTAGTCGGAGTCCTGTTGCTGTCATCGCCGGCTTTCGCCCAGAGCACATTCGTGAACTGGGAGACGCCTCCGATCCACCCAGTCGAGTTGACGCCGGACGGCAGCAAGCTGTTGGTGGCCAACACGGCCGACGAACGCATCGAGGTCTTCAATCTCACGACGGGCTGGCCGGTGCGCATCGGTTCGATCCCCACCGGCATCAATCCGGTTTCCGTCCGGGCACGCACCAACACCGAGGCATGGGTGGTCAACCACCTTTCCGACAGCATCAGCATCGTCGATCTGACCACGTTCCACGTCGTCGCGACGCTCAAACCGGGTGACGAGCCGGCCGACATCGTTTTCGCCGGCAATCCGCAGCGCGCCTTCGTCACCGTTTCACAGCTCAACCAGGTCAAAGTCTACGATCCGGCCAACCTGAGCGCCGCACCCATCACCCTCAACATACAAGGCGAGGACCCGCGCGCGTTGGCGACCGACGGCACGCGGGTTTATGCGGCCATTTTCGAATCAGGCAATAAGACCACGATTCTCGGAGCCACGGTCGTCTCATCGACCATCAATCCATATCCCAACCATCCGAACCCGCCACCCAACAGCGGCACAGTGTTCAACCCGCCCCTGACGCCGGGCCTGCCGACGCCGCCGGCAGTCGGGCTGATCGTTGAGCGCATGCCCGACGGCACCTGGCGCGACGACAACAACCACAACTGGTCCGCGGCCGTCACCTGGAACTTGCATGATGACGATGTCGCGATCATCAATGCCTCCACGCTGGCAGTTACATACGCCACCGGGCTTATGAATCTCAATATGAGTCTGGCCGTCCAGCCCGGGACCGGCAAAGTCACCGTCATCGGCACCGAGGCCACCAACCTGACGCGCTTCGAGCCGAACGTCAGCGGGCGGTTCACGCGCGTGAACATGGCCGGCTTCGATCCGGTGAATCCGGTCAATCCATCCATCGTCGATCTGAACCCGCATCTGAACTACAGCGGCCCCACCGTCCCGCAGGCCCAGCGCGACCTCTCCATCGGCGATCCCCGCGGCATCGTTTGGGACGCGACCGGCGCCAAGGGCTACGTCACCGGGATGGGCTCGAACAACCTGATCACGATCGACGCGACCGGTCAGCGGCTGGGCCAACTCGCTTTGGGCCAGGGGCCGACCGGCCTGGCGCTGGACGTGCCGCGCAGCCGGCTGTACGTGCTGAACCGGTTCGACGGCAGCGTCTCCGTCATTGATACCACTAGCGATTCGGAACTCAGCCGCGTGTCGTTTTTTGATCCGACGCCGCAGGTGATTCGCGACGGCCGCCCGTTCTTCTACGACACGCACCGTACGTCGGGCCTGGGCCAGACCGCCTGCGCGAGCTGCCACATCGACGGCAAAATGGACAACCTCGCCTGGGACCTGGGCAATCCGGCCGGCACGATGAAGACCTTCAACCAGAGTTGCAACGGTGGCCTCCCGCCTCCGTTCGGCGGCGCGTGCAACGATTGGCATCCCATGAAAGGTCCCATGACGACGCAGACGCTGGTCGGCATCCTCGGCACGGAACCTTTCCACTGGCGCGGCGACCGCGAGAATTTGGCCGCTTTCGACCCGGCCTTCATGACCCTGCTGGGCGACGATGTGCAGCTTACGACCGATGAAATGACGAAATTCACGAGCTTCATCGGAACCATCAAGTTTCCACCCAACCCCAACCGCACGATCAGCGACGGCCTGCCGACATCGATCCCCGGCTTTCCGGGCAACCCGCAGAACGGCTCGACGCTCTTCAACAACAACTTCATTGACGGCGGCGCCTTGCGCTGTGTGCAATGCCATACGCTGCCCACGGGCAGCTTGAACACCATTATCTCCGGCAACCTGCTGAATGAGTCCCAGGGCTTCAAGGTGCCGCAGTTGCGCAATATTTACGAAAAGACGGGCTTCTCCAGCACCTCGCAAGTGAACAATCGCGGCTTCGGCTTCATCCACGACGGCAGCGTGCCGACGATCTTCGACTTCCTGCACGCGCCGGTGTTCGTGTTCCAGAGCGATACTCAGCGCCGGGACATCGAGGCGTTTCTGATGTGCTTCGCCACCAACACGCATCCGGCCGTCGGCGTGCAGGTGACGGTGGACGGCAGCAACAACAACAACCAGGCCGTGATCGATCTGCTCAACAACATGCAGACTGTGGCCAACAGCGGCGCGGTCTCGATCGTGGCCAAATCCTGGTCGGCCGGGCTGCAGCGCGGCTATGCCTACATCGGCAGCGGGAACTTCCAGTCCGACCATCAGGGCGAAGTGATCACCATGACCGCGCTGCGCCAATCAGCCACATCCGGCAACGAGATCACCTTCACCGTGGTGCCGGCCGGAACTCAGATGCGCCTGGGCATCGATCGCGACCTCGACGGTTTCCTGGACTTCGACGAAATTCTCGCGTTCAGCGACCCGTCCGACCCGGCCAGCACGCCGGCCAACGCCGTCGCGGGCGACATGAACGGCGACGGTCACGTGGATCTGGCCGATTACCAGCGCGTGGCCGGCTGCATCACCGGCGCGGGCGCGGGCCCAGTGGTGTCACCGTGCATCGCTCTGGATTTTGATGCCGACGCCGACGTTGATCTCGGCGATATCGCCCAGTGGACCAACGACTTCGCGCCGTAGCACCAATCCGCAAGTTACTTACATATGGAGATGAAGCGCATGAAACCGAGGACATTCGCTGGGCACAAGGTGCTTGTCTTATCGGGAATGATGTCGTTCGGCCTCGTCGCTTGTCAGCCGGCAGGCGGCGGCGGTGGTGGTGGCGGTGGCGGCGGCGGTAGCAATGTCAACGCCATCAGGACCGGCATTCGACTGGTGACGGTGACCGGCGCGACGCGGGGCGAGTTCGAAATCCAGAATGCCAGCGGGACGGTAACGATTTCCGATTTCGCCGAGCCGAACGTGGCGGTCGAGGTGCCGCCTGGGACGTACCGCTTGATTCGCAACAACACAGCGGGTTTCGTGTACGCGACCGATGTCGTCGTAGCTGCCGGACAGGTGACAGATGTGCGCATGGGCGCGATTACGCTGGTGACGGTACCCGGCGGCGTCGAAGGTCAGTTCGAGATACAGGATGCCGCCGGCACAGTCACACTCTCCGACTTTGACGAGCCCAATGTGCCGGTCACTGTGCCGGCTGGCACCTACCGGCTGGTCCGCAACAATACGGCCGGTTTCGTTTATGCCACCAACGTCGTGGTCACCGCGGGCGCCGGCACGCCAGTGACGATGGGGGCCATCACGTTGCAAACCCTGCCCGGCGCGGTCGAGGGGCAGTTCGAAATTCAGGATGCGACCGGCACGCAAACTCTTTCGGATTTCGAGGAGCCGAACGTCCCGGTTACCGTGCCGGCCGGGACTTACCGGTTAGTCCGCAACAACACCTCCGGATTTGTCTACGCGACCGCCGTCACAGTGACGGCTGGAAACAGCACCGCGGTTCTGATGGGCGCGCTGACGCTCGCGACGCTGCCCGGCGCCACACAAGGGCAGTTCGAAATCCTGGACTCCACTGGAACCGTAAGTTTGTCCGACTTCGAGGAGCCGAACGTGCCGGTCACCGTGCCGGCGGGCACTTATGTACTCACCCGCAATAATGCTTCGGCATTTGTGTATGCGACCGGCGTGAATGTGACGGCGGGCAGCGTGAGCACCGTGAACATGGGTGCGATTCGCTTCACGGGGGCGACCGACTTTGAGATTTTCGACGCCACCGGCACGACGCAGCTTTCCGACTTCGATGAGCGCAACACGACCGTCACCGTTCCGCCGGGGACTTACGTGCTGTACGAGAACAACACGACCAACGTGGTCGCATCGGCCGTAGTGGTGCTGGCCGGACAGGTCACGGTCGTCCCATAGCCGCGGAGCGCTACACGGGCGTCTTCTGGCTGAAGATGATCCACAGCCAGAAGAGGGCACCGAACAGAATGCCAAGCAGCATGGCCGTCCTATCCGAGGCTGGGCTCGTCCGATGCGCGCACGACGTCCGCGGGCAGGTCCTTGTCGCGCAGAATGTCTGAGTCCGACGCCAGTGAGCTTAGCTGCGCGGCACGCGCCCGCGCCAGCAGCAGTGTGTCGCTCCCGGGGTTGTTATTGCAACGGCTGAGCACACTGGCCACAGCGACGAACGAGGCGAACAACAACGCCAATTGCATAAAGCATCTCCGATATCGTGCCTTGAACCAAAGCGGCGCCGCGCCGCGCCACAGCGGCGATTATAGCGGGGCAAGCGTGCGCGTCACGCTTTGACACGCCACTTCCCGTCGAGCGTTGTGGTGCAGGTCCGCCGCAGGCCGATCCGCCGTGGCGGACTTCCAGCCTGCGCTGTGGCTCAGGCTTTCCAGCCTGCCGGTGAGCGGCTCGAAACGCCAAACCGGGCGAAGCCCGTGGCGTGACAACGTCACACCGCCTCGCAGTCGGCCACGCGGGCGGTGCCGCGCTGTGGCGGTCCCATGAAGCCGCGCTTGCTCGGCGCCAGCAGGAAATCCAGCAGCCGTCGGCCGGCCGGCGTGGAGAGCGAGTCGGTCAGTTCCTCAACCGCCGCCCGGAAAGTTCGGGGACCGCGGTATAGTGCTCGATACGCCTGCTTGATTTCGCTGATTTCATCCGGCGTCAGCCCCGCGCGCCGCAGACCGACCTGGTTCACCCCCACGCATTCATTATTCAGCGCCGCCATCAAGAAGGGCGGCAGGTCACAAGCCACTCGGGCCAGGCCGGCGACCATGGTGCGCTCTCCGATGCGCGCGAACTGATGCACCACCGCTCCGCCCCCCAGCACGGCCCCATCGCCAATGGTCACATAGCCGGCCAGCAGCACGCCGTTGGTCATCACGATCTCATCGCCGAGCTTGCAGTTATGTGCGACGTGGGCGTTGGCCATCAGCAGGCAGTTGCGGCCGATCTCCGTGACCGATTCCGGATCCGTCCCGCGATGCACGCTGAAACCCTCGCGCAGTGTCGTGTGGTCGCCGATGCGGCAGTAGGAACGCACGCCGACGTACTTCAAATCCTGCGGCACGTGACCCACCGCGGTAAACGGGTGGATTTGGCACTCGCGTCCGATCTGCGTCCAGCCGGCGATATAAGCGTGCGGGTAGATCTTCGTGCCCGGCCCGATCTGTACCGGACCTTCGATAATCGTGTACGCACCGACCTCAACCGTGGAATCGAGTTCCGCACGCCTGTCGATAATCGCCGTCGAGTGAATCGCCATTCTCGAAGCCCCGCCGCCGCGGGTGACGCCGCCGCCAAAAAATACCGCGAGTGAACTCGGATTCGCCTACCGCGCGAGGATTAGACTAAGAAACCCGGCCAGGCTCGTCAACCTTCCGGTTTGCCGGTAGGAGCAGTCTCAGACCGCGACCGTGCTGTACGCCACGACCGTCGCCTCTGTAGGAGCGGCCCCAGACCGCGACTGTATTAGCGGTCTCCGACCGCGATCTCTCGGGCCAATGCTGTGGTTGACACCCAGGCCACCCAGCCCTAGGATTCCTCGCTCAGACTGCGGGGTAGAGCAGTTGGCAGCTCGTCGGGCTCATAACCCGGAGGTCGCAGGTTCGAG
>DASXUA010000444.1:0-5258 GCA_036505095.1 Phycisphaerae bacterium | reverse complement strand
GCCGATCAAACGGGCCCGCGCCATCCCGCTGGGACCGTGGCTGTCGCTGGGGTTCCTGATCGTCGTGCTGTTCTACGATGCCATCGCCGCCAGCCCCCAAATCGCCAGCTTGATTACGATGACAAACTGGTTACTGTTTTCCCACGAATGAAGCTTGCGTTCCGGAAGTTCAAGGTCTATGCTAAGCTCGTTGTCATCATTGCCGCGGCACTCGTGACCCTGCTGGTGGTGTACAACAACCACGACCAACGGGCGTCGGTCTGGTTTTTCGGCGAATACCAGAACATCAACGTGCTGTGGCTGATGGCCTGCACGGCCGCGGCCGCGATCCTGGTCTACTGGATTCTGCGGATCACGCGGGGCGTGCTGCACGACATGCGGGCCGCGCAGCAGGAGGAACAGCTTCGAGCGCGCGAAGCGGCCGCGGCCCAACGGGCGCGCGAATTGGAGGAGCGCGAGCGACGCCTCGATGACAAACTGAAGCGAGCCATCGGCGACCAGCCTTGACCGTCCCGCCGCGTGGGCGGGCGGATCGGCGCCGAAACAATTTCATCACGTTCGGAGAACGGAAGAGATGTGCAAGGAATGCTGCCCCGCACTCGATGGATCGGGTGCCAACCGGAAGGAAACGGTCACCCCCACCTCGCTAAAACTCCCCATCACCGTGTGCACGGCACTGCTGGCCGGTCTGATCGCGGCCGGTTGCGGTCCGGACCCCAAGACGCAGAAGATCAGTCAACTGTCGGACGAAAACCGGAACCTGCTCGATGAAGTAGGCCGCACGAAAGGCGACGCCGACGCGGCCCGCAAGGAGAATGAATTTCTCCGTCAGCAGGCCGACGCCGCGCGGCGCGAAGCCGAGGCGCTGCGGGCGGAGTTGGCGAAGAAGCCCGAGGAGACGGCGCCGCCCGGCTGGGTGAACGTGCCCGGCGGCGCGATGATCGCGATCGACGACAACGTGCTGTTCCCGTCGGGCAAGGCTGTCTTGCGCCCGGAAGCGAAGAAGACGCTGGATGCGGTGGCCGGCGCCATTCAGTCGCAATACGGCAGCAAGGACGTGTTGGTCTACGGCCATACCGACGACCAGCCCATCAAGAAGAGCAACTGGCAGGACAACTGGGAGCTGAGCGCTGCCCGTTCGCTGG
Source organism: Phycisphaerae bacterium (assembly GCA_036505095.1). Lineage (GTDB taxonomy): Bacteria > Planctomycetota > Phycisphaerae > UBA1845 > UBA1845 > DASXUA01. The sequence continues at coordinate 4,113 of DASXUA010000444.1, read as the reverse complement.
CCGTGGTGCGCTACCTCAAGGAGCGCGGGATTGATCCCAAGCGGCTCGTCGCGGCCGGCGTGGGCGAATTCCGCCCGCGCGCTGCCAACAATGGCGATGCCGGGCGCTCGAAGAACCGCCGCGTCGAGATCTTTGCACTCAACGCGTCCGTCAAGAACCCGCCGCGTGAGTAGCGTCGGGTGGCATGGCTTCACGTGGAATGAGCGCAGCGAATTCCACGGGTAGCCATGTTCGGCCGATATGCTTACCCGCGCTGCCGCTGCGCGGACCGCGCGTGAAAGCATGCTGCGCGCGGTAATCTCCAGCGGCGATGCTACTTGAACGCAGCCGCGTAGCTGTCGTCGTCGAAGCCGACCAGCAGCATGTGACCGACGCGCACCGCGGGCGCGCGGAGCGTTCCGTTCGGCCCCAGCATCGCACTAAGCAGTTCGACGCGGTCGAACTTCTCGCCGGCGATCTCGAAGTAATCCACGTGTTTGCCCTTGGCGACGATCACGCGGCGTACGCTGCGCGCCAGGCGCAGGGCCTCCGTCGGGCCGATGCGATTGCGGCGGGCGTCGACCTGCTCCGCGATTGCCACCTTCTGATCCGCAAGGAACCCCTGCGCCTTGGCGCAGGACGCTCAGCCCGTGCGGTGATAGTACCAGTCCGCGCGTTTGGCCATGACGCTTCTCTCCAACAAGTGTGCCGGCTATCTTACGACTTCCGCGACCGGGCTCAAAGCTTAATCTTGTCGTGGCGGGCCAGGGCCGGGTATAAGAGCTTGGGGCGGGGGTGCATGCCATTGAGAAGCCTCAGAATCAACTTGGGGCTCTTCGCGTGGTTCGCGATTGAGGCCGTCTTCATGCGGCTCGCGCGTGATGCGGATCGACGTGTTGCGTGGGTCGTGCTGGTACCATGCCTCGTGATCGCAACCACTGCCTGCGTTGGGCTTCTGATTGCCTTCGCCAAACCGCCGTGGCGCTGGGTTGCACCGGCCTATTGTCCGCACTGTGGCGGCACACCTGTCCAAGGCCATCAGGGTCGTTGCACCCGGTGCGGGCACGAGGTGCTGGGCCAAACGGACGAAAATCTGCCTGGCAGACATCTTCGAATGGGAAAAGCGGATGCATGTGAGCCGTTCCATCGTCCGTACCGCGCGCATCGATGACGCGATCCTGGTGATTCGCGGGCACAAGGTGCTGCTCGATGCGGACTTGGCGTCATTGTACGGCGTCGAAACCGGCGCGCTTGTGCGAGCGATGAAACGGAACGTCGACCGCTTTCCCGGCGATTTCATGTTCCAGCTCAGCAAGCCGGAGTTCGACGATTTGAGATGCCAATTTGGCATCTCAAAGTTGATGCCGCGAATGTCAGTATCAAGTTCGCACCGCGGTGGCCGGCGGCACCGGCCCTATGCCTTCACCGAGCAGGGCGTGGCGATGCTCTCCAGCGTGCTGCGGAGCAAGCGCGCCGTGCGCGTCAATATCGAGATCATGCGTGCGTTTGTACGCCTTCGGCGCGTGCTGGCAACCGACGCCGAGCTGGCGCGCCGGCTGGACGAGGTCGAACACCACATCGGGCGTCACGACGAGCAGTTTGCCGCGGTCATCACGGCGATCCGCAAGCTGATGGCGCCGCCGCGAGCGCGAAAACGCAAGCCGATTGGGTACCTGACCGAAGCAGAGGACCGACGAAAGTAGGACACGCGGTATCTGGCCTGCTAGGACTCGAACCTAGAACCTTCTGATCCAGAGTCAGACGTGCTACCAATTGCACCACAGGCCAAAATTTCGAGGGCGGCAGTAGAGCACGGTCCGCTGCAGGCGTCAATCGGCGCTGGCCACGCCCCGGGAAAAAACGCCGGACTGGCCTTGCCACCGCACACCAGCCGATAGGTATAATAGGCTGGCAATGACTGGGGGTCAGCCGGTCATTCAGAGCCGCCCGCCGCGGCGGGTAAACTGCGCGTAAGCGAGCGGCACGACCGTCCAAGGTCCGATGGGGTCACGACTATGTTGAAAGCAATGCGGATTGCGGTGTGGGCAGGCGTGTTGGTGGTCGGATCGACGGCCTATGCGCAGCGGGCGGGGCAGATCCCTACGCCTCCGGCGCTGCCGATGCCCGTGCCAGTCGAGCAGTCGCAGTCGGGCGGCGCCATTACGGCGCGACGACCTGGACGCCTGGTGCAGGCCGGTCTGCAGCGGGCCAGCGATTTCTCCGGGCTGGCGCTCAACGGCGGGCCGGACGTCGTCGATCCGCCGCACTCCTCGATCAAGCAGCAGGCCCTCGCGCAGAGCATTCAGATCATCTTTCAGAATCTGAATCTGTTCCTGGTCGGCATCAACAACATGATCCGCGCGAATGCCGGGCTGCCGTTCCAAGCTCCGCGGCAGCCATCGGCTTCCGTCACCAACTCCGACAACACCAACAATCCGCTGGGTGCGCTCGGAGAGTTGTTCGACTCGGGCATCCTGTCGAACCTGACCGGCGGCGGCTCGTAACGCGGTTACGGTCTATCCCACGGTACAGGTGCAGGCTGGAAGCCTGCACCACCATGCGGCTGCGCGTCAATCGTGGCTGTACCTGCGCGCCAGGCCTAATCCAGCCGCGATCAGCGCGGCGGCGCCCAGCAGCAGCAGTGGCCGCACGTGTTCCGATTCTCCCGGCGCCATGTACCGCAGAAAGTCCGGCCAGAACAGCGGCAGCAGAGCCATGCTGTTGTGCAGCACGTGCGCGATGATCGACGGCCAGATGGAACGCGACTGCCAGCACACATAGCCGAGTACAATGCCGACCAGGGCGGTCGTCGGAAATCGAATCCCGATGAAGTGAAACGCGGCGAAGATGCAGGCCGTCGCGATGATGGCGCCCCATTTGCGCAGCGAGGACGCCAATCCCGACAGCAGAAATCCGCGGAACAGAAGTTCTTCGCTAAGGCCGGGGATCACCGCCAGGATCAGCAGGCTGACGGCCGGATGGAGCGTCCGCAGCGCGGCCTCCAGCATACGGTTCATTTCGATGATGCTCTCCGGAATCCCGACCAGGTTCTGAATGGCAACACCGATCTCGTGAACCGGAACCCAGAGCGCCACGCCCAGCAGAACGCCCGCCGCGACGTGCCGCGCGCGCGGCCGGCGCAGTTGCAGCGAGTTGCGGATATCGATCTTCCAATAGGCCAGGATCGCGACGGGCAGCAGGATGAAACAGATCGGCATCAGCACCGCCGTCCGCTCCAAGAGCGCCGTGATATCTTCGCCGTGCTCGGGCTGCGCCGCCGCTTGGACGTAGAACCAGACCGGAAATAGCAGCGCAATCACCAGCATCACGATCGCCGATGACGGCCGCGGGCGCGGCACAAAGAAGCGCCGCGAGAGGGCGGTCTTCAGTGACCCGGAGTCGGAGAACACCACGGCTTCCTGCCCGAAGACGCGGGCCGCCAGGCCGACGGCCGCGGCGGCGTAAATCGTGGTCGAAATAAGGACAACTGCGACCTGTCCCAACGTGACGACCGAACCGAGCAGCAGCTCGCGCGTCAGCAGCACCATGTTGGCGACCGGCACCACAAGCACGGTGCCCTCCAGCCGCGGCGTCAGCACGGCCGCGATGCCGCCGGGAATCAGGGCCGCCAGGATCACGGGCGTGACGTAATTCTGGGCCTCCTTGAAGGTGCGCGCGTAGCTGCACACCGCGATCATCACGGCCGAGAACAGCACGGCGAATGGAATCAGCGTCATCAGGATGAGCGGCAGCCGCGCCAGTGGGAAGCCGCCCGCGCCGCCACCGGTCACGATGCGCTCGAAGCCGCCGAAGAAGACGGTGGCGCTGACGCTGGCCAGGTTCAGCGCCGCCCCGATGAGGGCCACCGTGGTGACCACCATGAATTTCCCGACGATCAACTCGAACGGCGGAACGGGACAGACCATGAGGGTCTCGAGCGTGCCGCGCTCGCGTTCGCCGGCCGTCAGATCGATGGCTGGATAGATCGCCCCCGTGATCGTCATCAGCACCAGAATCAGCGGCAGAATTTGCCCCAGCAGCGAGCCGGGCGTGGTGATCCGCTGGGACTCGAGGACTATGGGCCGCAGCGCTTCGAGCGGGATCCCGGCGACGAGCATGCGGTGCGTGAGCTTC
>DASXUA010000443.1:0-1902 GCA_036505095.1 Phycisphaerae bacterium | reverse complement strand
AAGGTTCGAGCTTCTCGGGGTGCAGGAGGGTGCAAACCCCGGCGTCATCAGTGGTTCCGGTCAGCGAGTACGTCGGGCGTTTCTCGCGGCAGGCCATCAGCAGCACGTCGGCCTGGCGCTGCGGCCCGCCGGTGCCGGCGTCGGCGGCGAAAACGAGGCAGCGCTGGGGTGAGCTGGTGCAGGTGACGGCCAGGTCCGTAACGAGCATGAGCGTTGCGGCCTGCACGTGCGCAGCGCCCGCGCCGCCTTCACCGACGATGACGTATGCTCCAGCCTCGGTGACGGGAAGCCGCGTCGGCTTCGGGCCGTTCTGTCTCTGGCTATCGAAGACATGATGCCGGCCGTCATCCGCGAGCGGCACGTCCCAGGTCGCGACGGGCGCGCCCGCCGGCGACCACGTGCCGAGCGTCTGAAGTGCGTCAGTTTGCTGTGCCAGCTCGAAAAGATCGACACGAAAAGCGCGCAGGACGATCCGCTGGACATTCCGCGCTGCAAAGTGAATGTCTCCCGAGTCGCCAGGCTTCACCTGCGCGGTAGCATGGAGACTGAGGGCCGGCGACAAGATTTCGCCGCGCTGGAGCGCGGCGCGGGCGGCCCATTTAGTATTGGGATAGCGCCCGAGCAGCGCGCCGTACTGCTCGGCGGCCGCGACCGGGTCGTCACGATCGCGCTCGAGCATTTCCGCAATCTCGAATGCGGCCCAGGGCGCGTCGCGGTGTTCCGGCCAGCGCTGCAGGGCTGTGCGGCACGCCAGCAGTGCCACCTCGGCGTCGCCGCGTTCGAGATAATCGACGTAGAGCGCGGCCTTGCGGTACGCAGCTTCGGCCGCCAGCGGGTGATTGCCGGCGAGCACCATGGCTCGATCCAATGACTCGATCGCCAGCGTCCGCTGCAATCGCCGCGAAGCTCCCCAGCCGCGCGGCGGATCGACCGCGAGGGTCGTCAGCCGTTCCCAGCCATCGAAGCCCATGAAGAGTTCAGCGCGCTGCCGCAGGGCCTGTGCGGCCGGCAGCAGTTGACCGTCCTGCAAGAATCGCTCGGTCGCCCGGCTCAAATAATCGATGGCGGCCGCGCGCTCTTCGGGGGTTTGCGGCGACCCGTCCAGAATGAGCGGCACCTCGACCATCGCCGGCTGCGAGGCCGGTATCGCTGCCGGCGCCGGGTCAGCCGCCGCCGCGCAGCATGCCGCCGCGAACCAGAGCCCGCTGCCCACAACGAAAATGGAGGAACGGCGGGTGAGCATCCTGCTCTCCGGCGAGCATCCCTGCGTGCTGACAGCCACAGCGCGAGTACGCGTTCGCGCCGCGACCGAAGTTACGGCCGGTAAGCATGCCCGAAGGCACGCTGATGGTCAATATCTGGACACCGCGCCGCTGGCAGACTAAGGTTTTGGCAACGCGGCCCCATCGTCTAGAGGCCTAGGACACCGGCTTTTCAAGCCGGCAACGCGGGTTCGAATCCCGCTGGGGTCAGTCGAGAAACTAGAGACTGGAAACCAGAAACTAGACAGCCGCCGGTTGCCTCCAGCTTCCAGATATGGCCATCCTCAATGTCGAGACAATTGTCCTCGGTTTCAACAGCCTGCGGCTGCACAAGCTGCGGTCGCTGCTGACCGCCCTGGGCATCATCTTCGGCGTGGCGGCCGTCATCTGCATGTTGTCGATCAGCGAGGGCGCCAGCGCCGACGAGATGCGCATGATTCAGCTCCTCGGCACGCAGAACATCATCGTCAATTCCGTCAAGCCGGATCGGGGTAGCCAGGTTTCGCAGGCCGAGTCGTTCATCCTGGAGTACGGCATCAAGCGCGCCGATGTCGACGTGATCCGCGCCACTGTGCCCGGCGTGCAGCGCGTCATTCCGCTCAAGACCATCGCCTACTCCGCGCGGCGCGGCGACCGCCGC
>DASXUA010000442.1:0-7654 GCA_036505095.1 Phycisphaerae bacterium | reverse complement strand
GGCCGGACCTGCGTGCGCGCCTCGGGGCCGGCTGGAATGGCGTCAATATTCGCTCCGGAGCGCACATGCTGGTCGCGCTCACAGATATTCCTGCCCATCCTGAAGCGACCGCGAAGCATCCGCCGCTGTCCGCGCTGGCAGTGGCGGAGCTGAAATCCCAGGACGATCCGCTGGTGCGTGCCATGCAGCAGGTGCTCACCATCGAGGGTACCGCCGAAACCGCACGCCGCATGGAGTTGATTCGCCAGGGCCTGGACAGCGATCTGGGGTTTCTGTCTGACTACTGCCATTACGCGCTGGGCCGCTTGAAGCGCGTTCCGCGTGAGGATGCCGTGGCGATGGAACTGAGCCTGTTTCAGGATGCCGCTCGCGCGCCGCAGGGGCGGCTGTCCGCCGAAGCCGTTCTGGAAATGGAGCTGTGGAAACCGGAAGATGCGTCCGACACCCTGAATCACAAGATTCTGGAGGCATTCTTCAACGCGCTGACCTCGGGTGACGCGGAGTTTCGTAAGACCACCGCGCTGGGAATCTACAACATGCTCTTCGCCGATGCTCCGGAGAATCCATCCGAACAGGACGGCTATCGCCGCCAACTCATGAGCGCCGTGCATCCGCGAGATCGCAACGCGGTTCTGAGCGTTCTGCAGGAGACCGAGAAAAATCCGGACGTGGCCCAGGAGGTCGGTGCGGTTCGCCGTCTGGCGGCCGTCCGCTGAGGAATCCTATGACCACTGCGCCATCACCCGCGGAATTGGCCTTCGATCGCGTCGTAACACCCGGCGCATCGCTGTATGCGTTGGTTGATGCGGCGCAGGATGCGGCCGGACCATGGGAAGCGCAGCAGGCCGGCCTCGAATGCCGTTCGCTCTTCGAAGGCCGCATGGGCACGCTGCTCAAGGACCTCGCCCCGTATCTGATCGAATTCCCGCTGCACTCCACGTTCAAGTCGTGGTGGTTCGAGCAGTGGGGCAATAGCGTCGGGGTGCTGCTCGAATCGCCGCTGGATTTGCCCGAGCTGCGGCGGCATTTCCGCACGCTGACCATCGTGCGCGATGCGGAGCGCACCAAGTATTTCTTTCGCTTTTATGACCCGCGCGTGCTGCGCGTGTTTCTACCGACTTGCACAGCCGATGAGCTGCGGCAGTTTTTCGGCCCGATTGATGCGTTCTATTGTGAAGAGCAGGGCGGCAGCGAGTTGCTCGTCTTCACGCATGCTGATGGCAAGCTGTCGCTGAAGCGGCGGCCAATAACCCAGGGAGGTTGAAATGAACTCGATTGTCGAAGCCAAAGTGGATGACTTTCTCAAGAGCCAATTCCGTCTGCGCCCGTATCAGCGACAGGCAGTGATCGCGCAGATCAATGAGTTGGGCCGCATGGCCGGCTACGACTTGGACGAGCGTTTCGCCGGGGCTGGCATGGGTGCCGGTCCGGAAGCGCGCGTGGCCTCGCGCATCGTCGCGCGCGCTTTGGGCGAGGAAGGCTCCGAGACGCCCGACTACGAGATCCTGCAGGAAATCCGCGGCTGGATTCGCCGCGCCCCCGGCGTGCTGGCGTAGCCCCAGCGGGTGGCATGGCCTCGCCGCGGCCTTTTGCGGCGTCGCCATGTTTGTAGCGCCGAGCACAGAATCGCGAACGCTTGTAGCGTCGCCCCCTTGTGGGCGGCGCCCCGCGGCGGTAGCGTGTCGCGCCGACGAGTTCGGCACGCGCAGGAATCCGTGAGGGAAGCATCCTATGGCCGATGAACCCAGAATCCCGGACATCGACATCGATATTCCCGCGCCGCGCGGCCTGCAAGTGACGACCGAGCGGCCCTATCACATCCTGCTGATCAGCGACTTCACCGGCTCGGAAGCCGGCGCGCTTTCCGGCGCGCTCGCCGAGCGCGTTGTGGACGTCAGCGCCGATTCTTTCGACGGCTTGATGTCTGAGTCGCGTCCGAGCGTCAGCTTCACGACCGCCGATCCGCTCTCGACCAGCAAGGCTATGGTCGAGATCAGCCTGCGATTCGATGCGCTGCGCGCCTTTGATCCGCGGAACGTCCTGCAGCAGCTTCCCGCAACGAAGTCGCTGATCGACGTTCGCGAGCGAATCGTGGCGCGGCTGCGCGGCAATCTCAGTGCGTCGCAACTGTCAGAGATAGTCACGCGCGTCGCGTCGGCCGATCCCGCGCTGGCTTGGTTGAGCGATGCGCTCAAGCCATCCGCCGCGCCAGCGCCAGCGGAGCCGGGTGCCGTCGATGACTTGCTGAATCAACTCGATCTGGGCGGCGAGTCCGGTCCGGCACCGAAGACTCCCGTGGGTTCCGCGATCGCTTCCGCGGCCCGCCATGAAACCAACTTGCCGGCCGGCGAAGCCGCCGCACTGCGCCGCACACTGGCCGAAATCGATCGCCGTCTGACGGTCTGGTTGAACGCCGTGCTGCATGCGCCGCAGGTGCAAGCCATCGAATCCGCCTGGCGCTCGCTCAAGTTCCTCATTTCCCACATCGAGTTCCGTAAAGGCGTGCGCCTGTCGGTCTTACATGCGCCGCGCGCCACGCTGTTCGAGCGCCTGGAGTCGCTGCTGATCGATCCGGTGTTCGACCAGGGTGCCGATGCCCCGGACCTGATCGCGCTGGATTCACAGTTCGGCAATACCGCCCCCGATTTCGAAGCGCTCGACGGCCTGGCACAGCATGCCGCCAGTCTGCCGGCCGTATTGCTAGCCGGCGTGTCGGCCGCCTTTTTCGGCGTGAAGAATGTCTGGCAGGTGCCGACGCTGCCGCCCCTTTCGAACCTCTTCGATCAGTGGCAGTTCGCCAAATGGAAGTCGCTGCGCGGCCAGCCCTACGCCCGTTCGCTGGCCGTCATCTTCGGCCGCGGCCTGCTCCGCGCGCCGTACGAGCCAGGCGATTCGCGCGACTTGGAGTTCACCTACCGGGAGGAATGCCTGGGAGAAAAGGAAATGGTCTGGGCCAGCGGTCCGATTGCGGCCGCGTGCGCGGTGGCACACAGCGTGGCCGAGACGGGCTGGCCAACGAACATCATCGGCCTGGTGCATGGGCGCATCGAGGGCTTCGCCAGCGCGCTGGCCGGCAAGAAAGGCGACACGAAATTCGGCCCAACCGACACGGCCCTGCAGGAATCAAGGATCGAGGAGTTGGCCGCAGTAGGCGTGAACGCCCTGGTTGGCTTCCGCGAGCATGCCGACGCGATCTTCTGGAATGGGCTGACAGCCGCGTGGCCCCAGCGCGTGGATCAGGGTGCGTTCCTGGAGATCAGCATCCCCTATCAGCTTTTCGCCGCGCGCCTGGCCACGCTGCTTTTGGCTCTCAAGCCGCACCTGGTCGGAATGGCGACCGAGAAAACTGTCCCCTACGTCACACAGCACGTGCGCGACTGGCTGGGGGAGGGCGAGGCTCCCGCCGAGCCCCAGCGTCTGACTGTCCAAATCGCTCCGCTCGACGATCAACCCCACGTGCGCCAACTCGCCGTCACCGTCACGCCACCCACCCGAATCCTGCCGGGTGACATCCCGGTCGTTCTCGGCTACCGTCTCTGACGCGAAGGGCAGGGCTCCCGCCGAGCCGATTCAAAAGCGATTTACGTGAGATCAGAGGGCGCTCGGAATGGAGCAGACCGGAGTCGCACGAGTCGATCGCCGGGAGGCCCCTTGGTTATTCCGGGTGTTTCGCCCAGCGCGCTCGATACAGCAGATCAGCGATCCCGAGCAGGTCCGCGAGCGCTACGCCTACTTCCGCCCGCGGATCCTCTTCTGGTCGACCGTCGGCTACGGGATGTTCTATTTCGTCCGCAAGAATCTCTCGGTGGCCATGCCGGTCATGCACGACCAACTGGGAATCTCAAAAGGCGACCTGGGTCTGTTCCTTACATTGCATGGCCTGCTCTACGGCGTCTCGAAATTTGGCAACGGCATCATCGCCGACCGCGCGAACGCCCGCATCTTCATGCCGCTCGGCCTGGCGCTCTCGGCGCTGCTGAACATCTGCTTCGGCTTCAGCACGGCCATCGTCGCGCTCGGCGTATTCTGGATGATCAACGGCTGGTTCCAGGGCATGGGCTTTCCGCCCTGCGCGCGGCTGCTGACGCATTGGTTCTCGCCGAAGGAATTGGCCAGCAAGATGGCGATCTGGAATGCATCCCACACGCTTGGCGCCGGCGCGATCGTCGTCTTGTGCGGTTACTTGGTGGAGCACTTTCATGGCTGGCGCGTTTGCTTCTTCGTACCGGCCGGTCTGGCGCTGGCGATGGCCGCCGCGCTGCTCTGGCGGTTGCGCGACGCGCCCGAATCCGTCGGCTTGCCCGAACTCCCCGGTACGCATCGCACGGGCCTGGCCGATCCGCTGGGCATGCATGCCCCTCCGTCCTTCAGGGCCTTGCTGTGGGAGAAGGTCTTCTCCAACCGATACATCTGGATCGTGTCGATCGCCAACTTTTTCGTGTACACGATCCGCTACGCCGTCCTGGACTGGGGCCCGACGATGCTGAAGGAAGTCAAAGCCGTGCACCTCTCCAGCGCCGGCTGGATCATCGCCGCGTTTGAGATTTCGGGATTGGCCGGATCGCTGGTGGCCGGCTGGTTGACCGATCGCGTCTTCAAAGGCCGCGCCGCGCCGGTGAGTCTGATGTGCATGCTGCTGTGTGGTGTGATGGTGCTGGCGTTCTCGAAAACGCCCGGCCATATCGTGTGGCTGAATACCGTGCTGCTGATGGCCACAGGCTTCTTCATCTACGGTCCGCAGGGCCTGGTGGCCGTGATGGCTGCGAACCTGGCGACCAAGCATGCCGCCGCCACCGCCGTCGGCCTGACCAGCATCTTCGGCTACGGCAGCACGATCCTCTCCGGCTGGGGCCTGGGCCTGCTGGTGCAGCACTACGGCTGGGGCGGCGTCTTCACCAGCCTGGTAATCGTCGCTGCCCTCGGCGCCCTGCTCTTCGCCTCCGCGTTGCCGGCCAAGGTCCACGGCTACGCGGAAGAGTAGCGACTCGCAGATCGTAGTCGCGCCATCGCCGCATCCGCGTTGCGCCACATGGCGCGCACGCCCCAAAGGGGCGCGCTATGGCAGCCCAGGCCAACGGTCTGGGTTGGCTGCACCCGAACACCTCAAAGCCCTGAAAGAGCGCGCTGACCAGCGCGCATGCACCTCGTCGGCTGCTGGGACGATGGTTCTTGACCGAGAGAGCTTCCAGCATAATCTGGATCTGCGCGGGACAGCAATAACACTGCGGACAATTGCGATGACGGCCATCCCTCTCACCAAATCAGAGATTGACCTTGCCATCCCGCGGGTTGCAGATGGACTGACCAAGTACGCTTGGCTCCAAAGAAACCGGGACATGAGCGATCTGTGCCGAAATCCTGAGTACCAGAAGCGATTCAATAACTTCTACCGGCTGCGGCGAAACAAGCCATGGCGAGACCGCTTCTACGAACTCCTCGAGAACGTGAAGGGGACACACCCCGGGTTTGGCGAAATTCTCGAGGAGCTCCGTCGCGCGACGAATTGCTACGAAGCTTCGTTCGCGAGCAAGCTTCTGGCGACCGTCGACGAGAACATGCCGGTGATCGACTCGGTGGTTCTCCGTAATTTGAAGCTCCGGCTACCGCCGCCCACATCGCGCCATCGTTCGGCCCGGATCGAGCAACTCCACGCCGATCTGCTTTCGGAATTCCGGCGCTTCCTTGCCACGGACGATGGGCGCTATCTCGTAAGCAAGTTTCGCGCAGCGTACCCCGGACAGGCGATCAGCGAGATCAAGATGCTCGACTTGGTGCTGTGGCAGACGAGGAAAGACCGATCGAACCCAAGCTCTCGAAGGCGGACTTCGACTGGTTAATGGAGATCATCGCCGTGCATGCCCCCGGGGGCGAGGAGGCCGAAGACGGCCTCGAACTGGTCCTGACGCGAGCGGAACTTGCTGTTGCCGGTTGCGCCGGCCCGTGGGTGTACGACAGCAACGCTGAAGTCTCCGGGTGACGTGGCCCGGCGTTCTCGCGCGCCCAGCCGACGGCGATCCGATTGGCTCCGACCCGCAATTCGGGGTAAACTATATTGAACGAACAGGTTGCCACCGTAGCGCAGTTGGCAGAGCAGCGGTTTTGTAATTCGTTCAGAACCCCTGCTGGGCCTTCAGAAACGCCCTTTCGGTATCGCGACGGCTGCGACAAAGGCGCGCGAAGCCGCAGGAAGGAGTTGGTCCGGTTGTCGCGACAACTGCCGGCGTGTGCGTTCGGCTTTGAGGGCGCAATGCGGCCGGTCGACCCGTTCTCATTGCGCGCCGAATCGAGCGATGGCTGATCGAACCCAGATCGATAGAATTGAACAGAATGACCTGGACGGAACTGGCTGAGATTCAGCGAGCCATAGCGCAGCACTTGATGACGACGAAAGACCCGCGCTTTGTACGGGGGGTTTGCAGTCGCGCGTATTACGCCGGTTATGCGCTGGTGACCGCGCGCCTTCCCGAATCGATGCTATTCGGCCGCGGCTGGCGTAACCCTGAGCACGCGCGGCTGCCAGGTTACGTAAACCAGATCTCGGGTGTGGGTGAGATCGGTCGTCGGGCAATCCGGCGAGCGCTGCGTCGTCTGCGCCACCGGAGAGAGGACGCTGACTATCGCCCCGGCATTACGGTTGACACGAGCACCGCGTTGCAGAGCATGCGTGATGTTGCCGAAATTTTTAGTCTCCTGAATCGGAGTCCATGACGTGACCAAGACGGAAGTCATCGATTTGGCAAAGGAACGGCTCAGCCAGGTCGGACATGGAATCGTGTTCGATGTGATCGAGTCCGGCGTGCGGCAGGATGACTCCTGGTGGTACGTTCCAGTGCTGGCGACGCGGAATGGCAGGGACGTTCCGCGCGAGATCACGGTGGGCGTCTACTCCAATATTGAAGACGATCTTGAGCGGCAGCACAATGTGAATGTACTCTTCGTGCCGGTCGTGTCCGAGCCTGCTGCGGGTTGAACCGTCGGCACATTCGCGGCGAGCTTGAGGGCCGGGTAACGTATTGGGGTTGAATCGACTTGCCACCGTAGCTCAGTTGGCAGAGCAGCGGTTTTGTAAACCGCAGGTCCCCGGTTCGAATCCGGGCGGTGGCTTCTAGAAACTAGAGACTGGATACTGGAAACTGGAGCATGCCAGCCTGCGCGGCATCGCTCGGTTGGACTTCCCGTAACCAGTTTCCAGCTCTAGGCCCGCGGTCGCCCAAGTCGCTGGACGCCAGAGTGCGCGAGGAGCGCGAGCGGCTTGACGAGCTGCGCGAGGGCGACGATCCGGCGGCAAGCTGCGTTGATCCACAGCAGGTCTGGGATGCAGCGGTGTGCGAGGCACTCAACGAGGTCTCCCTCGGCGACGACGATAGCCACGGGCGGATGGCAGCGTTCGAGTGGCTGGTGAACGGATGTGAGACGGTGGACGTTGACGTGCCGCGCCGCGCCTGAAAGACTGCACTCATGCGCGGTCGAAGCCATCCACGCCAGCGCTGGCGCAACAGGACAACGCTCTCAGTCGAGCAGATCGTCGGCTGGGCTGACGCGCATCACCGACGCACAGGCCAATGGTCGCGCGTTCGATCGGGTCCGATCCCGGAGTCGCCGGGCGATACCTGGAACGCGATCCACAAGGCACTGGTTTATGGGCTGCGCGGAC
>DASXUA010000441.1:0-6969 GCA_036505095.1 Phycisphaerae bacterium | reverse complement strand
GCCCTCCGCCCGGAAACGCAATCGGCCGATCGGCAGCGCGTGATCATCGCTGACCACCAGCAAATCCGCCTGCTCGATCCGATAGAAGTTCACCGCCGCAATCACGGCTTGTCCGCTGCGGTTCATGAACGTCGTCGGCTTGAGCAGGACCACCCGTTGCGCGCCGATCGAGCCGCCGGCAAACCACGCATGGAACTTCTCCTGACTCAGGTCCAGTCCGTGGCGCCGCGCGAGTACGTCTACTACACGGAAGCCGATGTTGTGCCGAGTGGCGGCGTAACGCGTGCCCGGATTGCCTAGGCCCACGATCAGCTTGACGTCGCCCATACTTGGATCATTGGGTGGCACGGCCAAGCAGCCGCGGGTGGTATGCTTTCACGCGAAGCGGGTAAGCATGCTCGCGGGGCGCGCCGCATGGCCACCCCGGCTAAAGCCGGTAAGGCCATGCCACCCTTATTTCTTCTCGGCCTTCTCTTTCTTCTCGGGCTTCTTCTCGGCCTTCTTCTCCTCGCCGGCGGCTTCCACTTCCTCCTCCTTGCCGCGTCCGATTACCTCGGGCTGGGTCGGAGCCGCTTCGCCCTCCGTCGCGACCGCGACCGGCTCTTCGACGGCCAGCACGCGCACCGAGGCCACGATCGCTTCCGGTTCCGCCAGAATCTTGACGCCGGGCGGAGCGACCAGTTCCTTTACGTGCAACACGTCGCCCAGATGCAGATGGGCCACGTTGGGCCGGATCATCTCGGGAATCTCGGTGACCAGGCACTCAACCTCGACGTCGGCCAGCAGTTGTTCCAGGATGCCGCCGTGACCCAGACCCTTGGGCGTGCCGCGCAGCTCGATGCCCACCCGCACCTTGACGCGCTCATTCAGGTCGACGCGCGCCAGGTCGAGGTGTATCGGGTCGTGCTGCAGGTGATCGAACTGCACCTGCTTGATCAGGCACGGGCGCGCCCCGCCATCCAGCTCGACGCTGAGCAGGTGCGTGCCGTGGCCCAAAGCCAGTTTGACCTCGTGCGTGTCCAGACTGATGGGTTCAGGCGTTTCGCCATGACCATAGATGATCGCCGGCAGTCGACCGGAAGTGCGCAGCCGGCGCGTGTACTTGCTGCCCAGCTCCTGGCGCGGCTGGGCTTTGACGGTGGTGATTTCCATGAGACTAACTCAGCTCCATGATCAAGAAAAAAGCGCGCTAACCGACTGATGCTCGTGAATGCGGCGAATCGCCTCGCCGATCAGGCTGGCCACGCTCAGCACTTTCAGATTCTTGAGGGTCGCGGAAACCTCAGGCGACAACGGAATCGTATCGGTCACGCAGATCTGCTCGATCGGCACGCTGCGCAGGCGCTGGATGCACGGTCCGGCAAATACGGCGTGCGTGGCGGCGACGTAGATGTCTCCGCAGCCGTGCCGCTTGAGCAGCTTGACGGCCTCGACCACCGTGCCACCGGTAGTGATCATGTCGTCGAACATCAGCACCGTCTTGCCCTCCACCTCGCCGATGATGTGCGCCGCAATGGTGGAATCGGCCGCGGTGCGGCGCTTATCGATGACCACCAGATCGCCGCCCAGGCGCTGGCCGTACTCATTGGCGGTCTTGATGTTACCCACATCGGGCGAGACCAGCGCGATATTGTCGAGCCGCAATTTCTTGAAATGCCCGGCGATCACCGGCGCCGACGAGAGGTGATCCAGCGGCACGTCGAAGAAGCCTTGGATCTGATCGGCGTGCAGGTGCATGGCCAGCACGCGATGGGCTCCAGCCTCGACGATCATGTTGGCCACCAGCTTGGCCGTGATCGGCGTACGGCCCTCCGATTTTCGATCCTGCCGCGCGTAGCCGTAGTACGGAATTACCGCTGTGATGCGGTTGGCTGAGGCGCGCCGCAGGCAATCGATGAAGATCAGAAGCTGCACGAGGTTGTCGTTCACCGGCGGAGACGTGGGCTGCACGACGAAGCAGTCCTTGCCGCGCACGTCATCGTCGAGCTTGAGCAGCGTCTCGCCATCCGGGAAGTGGTCGATGATCGCCTTGCCGGGCGCGATGTTGAGGTATTCGCAGATGCGCTGCCCCAGCGCCACGCCGGCGCTGCCGGCGAAGATTTTCAGCTCGCCCATCTGTCGACCGCCATCGGTTCTGCTCGGCACGTTCATCGGTTGACCGCTCCTTCCGGTGCGCGCCGCGTGGCGGAGCCCGACCGCGAAGTCCCGCGGTCGGCCACCCGTTCGACGGTGCTCAGGCCTCCGATCGACTCGCCATCGCCCAGCCGGTCGCCGCGCGTCAGGCAGGCGAACGGTCCGATGCGGCACTCACGTCCGACGACGCTGCCGCCGTCGATAAACGTGAAGGGTTGGATGACCGTGTCCCGGCCGATCGTCGCGCCGTGGTTGATCCAGGTCGTGGCGGGATCAACCAAGGTGACGCCGGCCGCCATCCATTGGCGTTGGATTCGCTGCTGCATCATGCGGCCGACCAGCGCCAATTCTTCGCGCGAATTGATGCCGATGGCATCTTCCGGCGGCACGGCCGAGATTGCCCCGGCCGCCTGGCCGGCGCTGACCATAATATGCACGGCGTCCGTAAGATAATACTCACCCTTGAGCGGATTGGGTTTGATCTTGTGCAGCGCCTCAAACAGCGCGGATTTTTCGAAGCAGTAATAGCTGAGGTTCACCTCGCGGATCGCGAGCTGCTCAGGCGTGCAGTCGCGCTCTTCGACAATGCGGATGAGCTTGCCGGACGAGTCGCGGATGATGCGACCGTAGGCCATTGAATCCGGCAACACAGCCGTGGCGAGCGTCACGGCCTGACCGGTGCGCTGGTGTTCGGTGAGCAGGGCCTCCACGGTTGCCGTGCGGACGAGCGGCATGTCGCCGGCAATGACGACGACGTTGCCGTCAATGTCGGCCATCGCCGCCTCGCAACACAGGACGGCGTGACCGGTGCCTTTGCGTTCAGTCTGGTGGATCCATACCAGGTCCCGATCGTCAGCAAAGGCCGCGCGGACTAACTCGTGCCGATGTCCGACAACGACATAGATCGGACTGATCCCGGCGCGCCGGCAGGCATCCAGGACATAGAACAGCATCGGCCGCCCGCAGACCTCGTGCAGGACCTTGGGCAGGTCGCTGTTCATGCGGGTCGATTGCCCCGCGGCCAGGATGATCGCTGCTGTCTTCATGCGTTCACGATGTAGCGTCGCCCCTTGTGGGCGGCGCTGGCGCCTGGGCGCCGGGCACGAGGCCCGACGCTACAGGTATCGATGGACTACCCGGCCAGGACTCGAACCTGGAATACCAGAACCAAAATCTGGTGTGTTACCGATTACACCACCGGGTATCGAGTGTGCCCGCCTACGAGCCTCGGCTCACACCAGTTTAGTACGAATCAAGTGCCGCCAAAATCGAGTGGACGCGGCGCTCGCAGTGCCGTGACGCAGGCCTGAACTCCCCGCCGCGAAGAGGAGAGCCCATTATCCGGTCCCGACCGTCCACACCGGCCGTCCCGGACACGCCCATAAGTCCCGGCTGCCGCCGGATCTGCCGGCAGGCGGAGCGAGGACGGTAGCCTACATCTTAGGACTCAGATTGGCAAGTGCCTTAAGGAATACCCGCTCTCGCAATGATTCCCGGTCCCGCGGCGCGTTCGAGCGGCGGCTATGGCAATCTGTAGCGGGCGTATCGTATCGTGAATAGTGGCAAGCTGGGCAGTTCAGTCAAACCCAGCACAGCCGTCTTGTTTGGAGGGATAAACATGAGTATCCAAGCTGAATCGACCTCGCCGGCGAACCGTAAGTCCGATCGTCGTCCGCTGAGCTTCTTTGACTTCAATGGGCGACTAGCCTTCCTGGTGCTGGCGCTGGGACTGGTCCTCATCGAAATGTCGGCCCGTTGATACCTCAAGCCGCGCTGCCAATCTGCTGGGCGACATTCAGCGCCGCGCGGAACTCGGCATAGGTGGCGGCATTCAAGGCCCGCTCGCGCGTGGCGGGATCGCGCATGAGGCGCGCGATGCTGGCCAGAATCTGCAGTTGTGAAATCTGATCGTTCACGTCCGTGAGGATGAGGAACACGGCGTGGGTCATTTCGCCGTCGGCGGCGTTGAAGTCGATGCCTTGCTTTGAGAGGCCGACCGCGACACACGGTGCGCGCACGGCCATGCGTGCGTGCGGAACGGCCACGCGGTTGCCCAGGGCCGTGCTCATGGTGCACTCGCGTTGCCAGACCGCCGCGAAGATCTCATCGGTTGCCAGCGCGGCGCGCGGCGCAATCGAGACCGACAGCTCGCGGATGGTGTCAGGCGCGGTCTGGCCCTGCAGCGCAGGCACGAAGCTCTTGGCATCGATCACGTCCAGCACGCTCAGCGCACGCCGGCTGCCGACGATGCGCTCCATCAGCGGTCCGCTGAGCAAAGAAGTGACCAGTGCCATCACCACCAGTGCGACGAAGAGCTGCGGTCCGATCAGCCCGTGATTCAGTGCCAACAGGCCCAGAATGATTTCCATGGCGCCGCGCGCGTTCAAGCCGGCGGCGACGGCCAGCCCGGTCTTGCGATCCAGCCCCGCCCACCAGGCGCCCCAGCCGCATCCCACGAATTTGCCGACGGTGGCCAGCAGGCAGACCACCAGCGCCAGCGCCAAATTGAACTCCGCCAGAAAATTGACGCGCAGCCCGATGCTGGCGAAGAAGAGCGGAGCGAACACGTTGGTAATGAACTGGTTGATGGTTTCGCGCGTGCGCTCGCGCAGATGGCTCGAATCGCCGACCGCCATCCCGACGAGGAACGCCCCGAAGATGGCGTGAATGCCGATCCATTCGGTAACCGCCCCGCCGAGCAGCGCCAGCGCCAGCGTGAAAACCAGCACGCCGCCCGGCCAGGCGGTGTGCGCCTGAACCCAGGGCAGCGCGCGATGGCACAAGGACCGGCCGACCGTCAGTACCGCGGCTGCAAAACCGACCGTCAGCAAAATAGTTAACCCAATGCTGGCACTGTGCCCAACGCCCATCATCCCGATCACGACCGAGAAGACCAGCCAGCCGGCCAGATCATTCATCATCGCCGCGGCGATGACCAGCATGCCGAGGTCGCTCTGATAGAGACCGAGATCGAGCAGAATCTTCGCAATAACGGGCAGCGCAGAAATCGCCAGAGCGGTGCCGAAGAAGAGCGCGAACGGCAACGCGCGTGACGTGCCATCGCCATTCAGCCAATGCGGAAACAGCCAGGCCGATGCGGCGCCAATCGCGAACGGTACGGCCATTCCCATGGTGCTGACGGTGAACGCGGCGCGTCCCTGCCGCCCGACGCGCGACAGGTCAACTTCGAGTCCGGCCACCAGAAGAAAGAGCGTCACCGCAATCGTGGTCACGCCCGACTGAGCCGCGGCCAACGGTCCTTCGATGGGGAACAGACGCGCGAACAGGTTCGGAAAGAGCGCACCGAACACGGTCTGGCCGAGAAGGATTCCGGCGATAATCTCGCCAAGGACCGCCGGCTGCCGAAAGCGCCGCGCTAACTCGCCGGCCGCACGCGCGAATCCGAGCATGAGGCCCAGGCTCAGCAGCAAGAACATCACGTCATCCGCGCGCAGAGGATTCATCAGTCGGGATCATTAGGGAACATGGTCGCCGCCGCAACAGCGCTAAAATTGACTGCCATTACGGCAGCGGGCGGAGACGTAGTGCGCCCGTTTTGACAGGACCTTGGAGGCGATCGGGCCGGTCTGACGACCAGGGTCGTGAAGGTGTGGACCATAAGCTACTGCGAAATAATGGTTTACGTTTATTCGCCGCGAGATAAGCGGACAGAACGATGCCGGCACAGCCGATGCAAAACGCAGGCTACCGAGCGGCCGCGCACGGCGTGCGCCCGCGTGAAGTATGACGACTGAGTCCGAGCCATGGTGCAAGGACAAGTATTGATTGCCAGCGACCTGGCGTCCTCGGGAAAGTGGACCGGTTCTCTGGAAAACATGCTCGCCCAGCGCGAAGTTGGCGTGCGGCGGACATGGACCGGTCCCTCGGCGGTGGATTTCATCCGGCGCGGCGGAATTGATATGGCCGTGTTGGGATTCGATTCGCCCGGAGACGGGCTGGCGACGCTACGGCTGATTCGCGCGGTCAACCAGCTTCTGCCCTGCATGGTGGTGGCGCGCGAGGTTTCAAGCCTGCTGTTGCGGCAGGCGCTGATGCTCGGCGTATCGAGCGTGCTGACGGAGCCGATCGACGTGCGATTCATGACGGCGCTCATCGGGCGTCTGCTGCCGATGATGGCGAACCGGCCGACGGTTGTCGGGCCGCAAGGAAATCTGGAAGTTTGAGAAAGGAGAGGTGGCGATGGCCAAACTGAACCTGCGTCCGTTGGGAGACAAAGTGATCATCAAGCGCTTGGAGGCGGAAGACCGGACGGCCGGCGGCATCGTGCTGCCGGATACGGCCAAGGAAAAGCCCAAACGCGGCGTCGTTCAAGCTGTCGGCGACGGACGCATGCTGGACGACGGCCGGCGCAGCAAGCCGCAGGTCAAGAAAAACGATGAGGTCCTGTTTACCAGCTACGCCGGCACGGAGATCAAGGTGAACGGCGAAGAGCTGCTGATCATGGACGAATCGGACATCCTAGGAGTCGTCGAGAGCTGATGTCTGAGGGACTTCAGTTCGGCGCGGAGACCTATCGCGCCGGTGCGTTCGAGCGCATCGAGGAATCGCGACTCCTGCTGGACCGCGCCCGGTTCGCATTGGGGGTATACGTTGGCGGTTTGGCCGTTGAAGGTATGCTGCGGTCATTGTGCTGGACACGAAGGCAGCAACTCGACGAACGACACGATCTGCGAGCGATTGTGGTTCGCGTGCGCGACCTGGGGCTGCTGCGCAGCGCGGGTCGCGACGATCGACTCGTCGGCGATGTTGCCTGGATTGCAACCTGGTGGAGCAACACACTGCGCTACGCCGGCTTGGCGCAACTGAAGCGACTCC
>DASXUA010000440.1:0-4070 GCA_036505095.1 Phycisphaerae bacterium | reverse complement strand
GCCGCGCGCATCGCGAAGTATCCCGGCGGGTTTGACCGGCTGCTGGCCGCCGCTGACATGCGGCTGTCGAGAAGCAAGGAGATTGCGCTGATCGGCGAACCCAACGCGACGGAAATGCGCGCCATGCTTCGCACCGTGTTCGAGCGCTACTTGCCGAACAAAGTCGTGATGGGCGCGCCCTCCGGCGTGGCGGATTGGCCGCTCCTGGCGGCAAAGCAGGCCATCGACGGCCGCCCGACAGCCTACGTCTGCGAGAACTACGCCTGCCAGAAACCGGTCACGAGCGCGTCTGAGTTGGCCACTCTGCTCGAGCGTTGAGCCCGCGGAATACGTTTAGCCGCAGGCCCCCGCCACGGCGGGTAAACTGCGGGCCGCGCTGCGAGTGGCAGTTACGTTCAGGCGCGCGTATCCCTACGCCAGATGCAGCGCACCCCTACCGGGTTGCGGCTAAACGTCTCACCAATCAACCGCACTTGTTCTATGATCCCGGCGTGTGCATGACGCCCGGCGGCGTCGGTGCGCGACGGTTGTAGTCCATGATGATCTGCCAGGCTTCGCCGGCCGTTTCGGCGTACCGCACGAGTGCCCGGTCGTGCGGCGCGATCGTCCCCTCTTCGACCAGGAAGTCGAAGTTGATCACCCGATCCCAGTACTCACGTCCGAACAGGATGATCGGCAGCAGTGTCAGCTTGCCGGTCTGCACGAGCGTCAGCGTCTCGAACAGCTCGTCGAGCGTGCCGAAGCCGCCGGGGAACGCCACCAGCGCCTTGGCCCGCATGAGAAAGTGCATCTTGCGGATCGCGAAATAGTGGAACTGGAAGCACAGCTCGGGCGTGATGTAGGGGTTAGGCACCTGTTCCAGCGGCAGCGTGATGTTGAGGCCCATGGACTTGCAGCCGATTTCATAAGCGCCGCGGTTGGCGGCCTCCATCACGCCCGGACCGCCGCCCGTGACTACCACAAACTCGCATTGTCCGTCGATCTGGCACGTGCTGGAGGCCAGCCGGCCCAGCTCGCGGGCTTCTTCGTAATAGTGCGCTTTGGCCAGCACGCGTCGTGCGATTTCGACCGCGCGGCGCGCCCGCGAATCATCGGGCACGGCGCGCAGCGCCTCCTCCGCTTGCGCGAGATGCCGCTCGGCCAGGGGTTTTTCCAGGATGCGCGTCCCGCCGAACACGACGATCGTGGAGATAATCTTCTGCTCCTGCTGGATCATTTCCGGCTTGAGCAGTTCGAGTTGCAAGCGAGTTGGGCGCAGCTCCGAGCGTTTGAGAAAACCGCTGTCATCTTCGGCCAGGATGTAGGACGGCGAGCGCAGAATCCGTTCCAGATTCTCGCGGCTGGCGGGATCCATCTCGAGCCGCTCCGTGATGTTTTGAACATCCGCGATGGGTTTTGGCGTTTCGGGCGAAACCGGCGGTGATGGCACGCCAACACTCCTGTCCGGCAGGCCAGGTTCGCAGTCCCGCGTCGGTCGCGAACCGACGCTGCCGGTGTCGCCCTTATATCGCGCGGCTTGGCAGCGCGGCAACTCAGCCCCTACATTACACGCGGCGGCGCGGTCGGCCGCTGCTCTGGAGAATCGCTATGAAATACGTCGTGGCACTATGTGTCGCGCTGCTGATGAACGCGATCGCCAACCTGCTGATGAAGGTCGGGGCCAGCCGCGCCCAGGGAGGCGGCGGCTTGCTGCAGAACGGCCTGGCCGGCGGAGTGGTGACGATTCTGAAAACGCCGGCGCTCCTGATTGGCCTCGTCTGCTTCGCGCTCAACGCAGGCTTCTACATGTATGCCCTGCAGAGCGACAGGCTGAAAATCAGCCTGGCCTATCCCATCATGGTCGGCGGCGGCTACGCGCTCATCGCCACCGTCGCCTACTTGTTTCTGCAAGAGCGCTTGTCCGGGTTGCAGTGGCTAGGGGTAAGCATGATCCTGCTGGGCGTCTGCATCGTGGCCGGTGCGACCTCGCCCGGCCATCCGTAGCATCCGTAGCATGTTGCCGAACGCTTTGCGGCGCGATACGATTCGATATGCCGACATCGGATCAGGGGAAGCTGATATGATCATCAATCAACTGCGGCAAGTGCAGAGTGCACGTCCCTTCAAGGCTTATACGCTCCAACTCGCCGACGGAACGACCGTTCACGTCCCGCACCCGGAATGCGTCGCGTTTTATCCGGAAAACCCGCGCAGCATTATCGTTGCAATGCCAGACGAGAGTCACAAGATCATCGACTTGCTCCTGGTGGCCGCCATCCACGTAGACGGCACGCGACCGAAGCGCCGCCCGCGAAGCCGTTCTTGATTGCTGCAGCCGCCCCGTTAATATCCGCGCAGCGGCGCGGAGAAAATCGCTAGACACGTCGGTCGTCTGGATCATCCGCGTGAGGTAAACGCACTGAAGCCCGAGGACCCGGCGTCACGTACGCGGCGCCGAGCGCTGCGCGGCCAGACGCTGGACGAAGTCGGCGTGCTCGGGCGTGGCCAGGCCGGCCTGCAGGGTGGTGGTCAGCCGGGCGTGGTCATGCGCCACCAGGGCGGCGGTGTCGATCCATAGCCCGGGAAATACTCGGGAACGTAACACTCCGTCGCCGTCGAGCGCTAGCTCCTGTCCACTGCGAAAGTCGAACCAGCGCACCTGCGGCTCGCGAAGGCACAGGACGATGTATTCAAGGACACCGCAGCGTCGGTAGTCATCCAGCTTGCGGTGCAAGTCGATCGCGCGGGTGCTGTACGCAATTTCCGCCACCAATTCGGGTGCACCCTCAACGTAGTCGTCCGTCGTCCGCGACTGGCCGCCATAATCCGGAAGAATGCGCAGATAAAGATCAGGCTGAGGTTCGGATTCGTCGCCGAGGAGCACGGTAGGGTTGTCGCCACATTGCATGCCGGGCGTCGCGCTCGCATAGGCGGCGAATACGGAACTGGCAAACGGATGCATCGTCCCATGGGGCAGCGATACCGGCGAAGGCACGTGGACCATCCCTCCTATCAATTCCGCGCGAAAGTCATCGGGCATTTGCTCGTAGGCACGATGAAATTCGGCGCGGCTCATCCGATCACCGTCGTGTAGTTCAACGCCGACGCGCTTGGGGAGTCTGGAACGTGCAATAGTACTCATGCAGAGCCTCGCGCAAGTACGAGATATTATACCACGACCATGGCGACGGTCCTCAGGCCGGCTTGCCGTCGCCGCCCCGACCGGCTTTGCCCGTGGGCAGCACGGGCGCGGATTCGACAGGCTTGGGAACGCTGGTTTGCTCGCCGACGATGCGTTTCAGCGTCTGCTCCAGCAGTTCCGGATCGATGTGGTTGCCGGTCAGCTTCCGCAGCGCGGACGAAAGCGCCTCGCCGGTGCCACCGAGCACCTTACTGGCGACATCCTGCAAGTCGGCCGGCAGCGACGTGCGGAAGCCGTTGATCGACTGGGCCCAGCCCGCCGAGTTCATGAAGCGATCGGTCATCGACGCCAGCGTGGTCGGGTCGCCGAAAATCTGCATGTTGGCCTTGGAGAGCATGTTGCCGATCGCCTCGGCGAAGGCCTTCTGCACCTCGGCCGACATCTGGATTTCGAGCTTTCGCACCTCGAACTTCAGGGCCGCCTCGGAGAACTCCTGCTTGTTCTGCAGGGCCTGGCGCTCGACGTCGACGCGTGCCTTTTCGACCGCAACCTTTTCGCGATCGACGTTGACCGGAACGATCTGCTCGGCCTGGTAACCGGCCGCGCGCCGCTTGGCCGCTTCGGCCTCGGCCTCGGCCAGAATGAGCTTGGCCTGTTGCTGTTTCTCGGCCGCCTCCAGCTCGCCGGCGGCGATTTTGGCCAGTTCATAAGCATGCACGTCGGCCTCGATCTGCTGGCGATACTTCCTGATGTCGACTTCCTGCTTTTCCTTGATCATCTTCTCCGCCGCCAGCCGATCGGCCGTCGAGGTAATTTTGACCGTCTCGACGCGCTGCGCCTGTTCTTCGCGCTGCGCCTCGGCCGCACGGGTCTGGGCTTCGGCCGCCGCCCGCTCGGTTTCGCGCTTGGCCATCTGGATTTGAGCGACACGCTTGGCCAGCTCGACGGC
>DASXUA010000439.1:0-13391 GCA_036505095.1 Phycisphaerae bacterium | reverse complement strand
ACATCGTGTTCGCCATGCTGCGTGATCACCGAGCCTATGACCTGCAGTATTACATGACCCAAAAGCAGAAGGTTGCCTGAACCAGGGCATTAAGAGATCTGTTGACAATCTCTCAAAACTCACGGGTTCCGCGGCGGCCCGCTGCGCGGTCGCGCCGCTGCACCCGTGGCTACAATCCATCGTCCCTTCGGGACGAGAACAGAATCGCGAGATTCGCGCAAGGCGTCGTGGCTATGATCCATCGAAGCTCGGTGGGGTGTGCCCCAGATTGGCAGGCAGCCGCCAAATCCGAAGGGTCCGCCGTGGCGGGGCGCCAAGAATGATTAGCTCCGCTTCGCGGACTCCCGGCACGCCGGTAGTCGCCCTGCTCCTCTTGGCGTCTTGGCGGTCGCTTCGGCCACCATCGCTTGCCCGAATTATTGGGCACACCCCCGCAAGCGGCAGGGTCTCTATTACGATCGGAGCGATAAACCATCATGGGTGTAGCTCCCGGTGAAAGCTGCGGTCACCTTTCGTCGGCGGTGGCCTTCAGCTCGGCCAGGGTGGCGCGGAAGGTGCGCTGGATGATCGGGTCGAGCTTTTCGGGGGGGCCGTGCAGGTGGATGGTGCGGCTGGTGTGCACCAGGGTTTCGCCGGTGCCCAGGAAGGCGGCCGGCGAGCTGGTCTCCAACTCGTAGAAGCCCAGCGTGCCGTCGTTATACGACTGGATGGCGTCGCCCCCGAAAGGATCGGCTTGCGGGACCTCCCACATGTTGTTGACGTAGCGCTTCTCGCCGGTGGCCGGCGGGTCGTAGCGCACGACCGTCACGATGTTGTTCTCGAAATCGATGCTGCCAACGATGTCGAGCGACCGGGTCGGGCTGATGCCGATCTTGCTGCGCAGCTTGCCGTCGGCCCGGAACATCAGCACCGATTTTTCCTTGACCTGCCGCAGCCGCTCGGCCGGGACCTTGCCGAAGTAGTCGTCCTTGACTGTCGGGCCGCTGCCGCTGGCGCGGATGGGCACGACTACCCAGGTATGCGGCGTGGCTACGAACATGCCCAAGGTCCAGATGCCCACGGTCCCACTCGCGGGCGTCCAGGCGGTGAGGCCGTTGTTTTGAATCCGGTTGCTGGACTGGAACCCGACCCAGTCAACGCCGGCCACCGGCCCGGTAACATCCTCAACCTGATCGCGCGTCATCAGGATGATGCTGCGGTCGTCAACCGTGAGCTTGAAATGCGTGCCGGCCGCGTTGTCGAGTTCCAGGTTATCGCGATGCATGACCGCGGCGGAGCCGGCCGATTTCCTGACCTCGAACGCGCCGGTGTCGAAGGCCTTCGGCACGAACCAGTTCGCCGGCTCCTGCCTGGCGCCGCTCTTGAAGTACAGCGCGAACTGCCCGGCTTCGGGTCCGAGCCAGAAGCGCTCCGCACCACCGTAGTTGTTAAACGGAAGGGTCTGGCTTTCCGGGGTCTCGAAAGCCGCGTGATTGATCCAGCCGAGGGCTGGCGTGCCGCTGCCGCCATAGGACGAAAGCAGGACGCGGCCTTGCAGCTTCGGCGAAACCACGACCTTGCGCTGACCATCCTGCAGAACCTGCACCTCCGTGTGCTTCTGAAGAAAGGCGAGTTCCTCCTCGAACGTAGCGGCTGGCGAGCGCGCGGTGATCAAGGCGCTCATCAGCAGGACTCCCGTGACGATCGTGAAACGCGGGTTGTGGAACATGTTCTTCGCTCCTGAATGTTGATCTGGGCCTCCAAACTGGAATCACCAATAGCGAGGCGCGGCCCGGCACGCAATCCCGGCGCGCCGGAACTCTGGATGGCGTGCCTCGGTGACGCGGATAGGAGCAAGATTAAGATGAAGATCAAGATAGAGAAGAGGATTAAGCGAAAGAGTTAAGAGAAAGATGCCAGCGCGTGCTCCTGCGGAGCAGCGTCAGAACTCGTTGCGCGGCTCGGTCTGGATGTAGGTCTTGCGGTGCTCGGCGTATTGCTCGGGGGTGAGTTCTTCGAGTGCGAAACGGTCGGGGTCGGCCGCGATCTTTTTGAGAAAGGGAATGCACCAGCCGCAGCCGGTGCCCGCGCCGAGGCATTCGGTCATCTGGCTGGCGCGCCGCGGCCGTACCCGCCGCGCGAAGGCCACCAGCTTGCGCATCGAGACGCCATAGCAATAGCAGATCTTGTCGTCAGGCGTCATCACCTTCCCATTCTATGCTCGCTGCCGCCCATTAGCCCGTGTGCTGGATCAGTCATGGGCTGGAAGTGCGTGCCACGTCCAGCAGCCGGCGCGGGACAAACACGCGCAGCTCTCGTTGAGCCGGGCGCATGATCACGTGCTGTGCGGTGATATCCTGGATCACGGCTGGGTCGGAGAGGATGTACAGGAGCGTCGCGTCTTCGACTGCGTTCTCCGCCGTGTGCTGTTCGAAAAACCGAGACAGGGCCTCAAAGCGCGTGCAGGTCGTCTGGTGAATCTCGCCGCCATCATGCGCCTGGGGCGTGAAGAGCTGGCGATAGTCGTTCGTCACGACCAAAGCGCGTCCCGCTTGCGGCCAGCGAAGAGCGTGCCGCCTGGGCGAGCGCTCGATGACGACCCGCTCTTCATTCCTGACGCCCACCAGCGTGAGCAGACACGGCGCCGCCAATCTCTGTTCCGAGAGCATCAGCAGCGCGGCCTTGAAATCAGCCGCGTCGTCGAGCACGCGCCGAATGTGCAGCAGGACGGGGTAGCCCGTCTTGTCGACTCCTTCAGGACCGCTGACCGCATTGAGGGCCACGGCGAATCCGCGGCCCGACAGCCCCGTCACAACGCCCACGGCGCCTGGCCAGCCGGCGTGTGCGAGAATCAGCCGATGGTCCTCAAAACCGCGAATGCGAAAGCTGGCCCGCGCCAGCGCCTCCTCGGGCCACCAATCCATATTTCGCGCCAGGACCGGCCCCGCCGGTGTCGGCAGCGCGACGGCCGAGCAGCCAAAGGTTGCCAGTGCCAAATCATATGAAATGTTGGCGAGCATGGTCGCCCGCCAATCCACGCCGAACCGCCGTGCCAGCGCCTGCACCTCATCGTAAAAGCGCCTACCGGTGCGCAGCCGGACGGCGTCCGCCAAGAGGCCGGCTGCGGGCGGCATCTCCTGCGCGATCGCTTTCAGGAGCTGTTTACCCTTTTCGATGGCTTCCTGCGGCACATCGTCGAAGCGCGTGCTGAGCGGCCGAGCAAGGTCCAGGTCAATCGTCGCACACTCTACCCAGGGAAGCATCGGAACCACCTTGCGAAGAGCCGTCCGGAACCTCGATCACGCGCTACGGCCGGATAGCGTCCGCGATAGCCGCGCGCGTGACCGGGGCGATCAGCCCGCGGTCGGTGAAAATCCCAGTGACCAGCTCGGCCGGCGTCACGTCAAATGCGGGGCTGTAACAGGCGACGTCCTCCGGCGCGGTCAGACGACCAAAGCCGCGGCGGATTTCTTCCGCGCTGCGCTGCTCAATTGGAATCTGCGAACCATCGGCAATCGATAGATCGAACGTGGAACTCGGCGCAGCCACGTAGAACGGAATCGCGTGCGCTTTGGCCAGAACAGCCAAGCCGTAGGTGCCGATCTTGTTGGCGACGTCGCCGTTGGCCGCAATTCGATCGGCTCCGACGATTACCAGGTTCACCTTGCTCGCGCGCATCACCTGCGCCGCCATGCTGTCGCAGATGACGGTCACGTCGATGTCCGCCCGCTGCAGCTCCCAGGCGGTCAGGCGCGAGCCTTGCAGCAGTGGACGCGTTTCCGTGGCAAAGACTCGAAAGTGCCGACCGGCCTCGTGCGCGGCGTAGAGCGGCGCGAGTGCGGTGCCATACTCGGCCGTGGCAAGACCGCCCGCGTTGCAGTGCGTCAGCACGCCGATGCCCTCTCGAATCAGATGCAAGCCGGCCCGCCCGATCGCGCGGCACATGGCTGCGTCTTCGTCGCGGATCGCCTTGGCTTCGTTCAGCAGGGCAAGCTTGATTTGATTGACACTGCCCCTCGCCCCGCCCTCTCCCCAAGGGGGAGAGGGAGTTGCAAGCTCGGCGGCCGCCCCGCGTGCGCAGCGCTTCATGCGCTCCAGCGCCCAAAAGAGATTCACGGCCGTTGGGCGCGCGGTCGCCAGATAATCGCAGGCTTCATCGATCCTCATGATCAGCCGTTGCGGGTCGTCTTCCGGTGCCGCGCGCACGGCCAGAACCACGCCCATCGCGGCGGCGATGCCGATGGCCGGCGCGCCGCGCACCCGCAAATTGCGGATCGCCTCCCAGATGCATTCCACGTCCGCGCAGCGCAGAATTTCGAGCCGCTCGGGCAGCAGCGTCTGATCGATCAGCGCCACATGGCCGTCGAGGTCGCCGACCCATTCAATGGTGCGCAAGGCGTTCACTTTTCTGTCTGCGCCTGTAGGGCGTTGAGCCGCGTGCGGGCCTCGGCGTGATTCGGTTCGCTCTGGAGAATCGCCTGATATTGTGCAGCGGCGTCCTGGAGCTTGCCCTGCGCCGCGAGCGCCTGGCCCAACTGCAGGCGGGCCGCGTTATCGTTTGGCCGCAACTCGAGCACGCGCCGAAATTCGGCGACGGCCTCGTCCATCTGACCTTGCATCCCCAGCGCGACGCCCAGGTTGAAATGCGCATCGGGGTGGTTCGGATCCAGACGCAGTGCCTCGTGAAAAATAGGGATGGCCTCGCCGGTACGTCCAGTGCGGGCCAGTGCATTGCCCAGATTGATGCGCGCGATCACATGCGCTGGGTTGATCCGAAGTGCTTCGCGATACTCAGCGATGGCTTCATCATAGCGCGCCTCGCCGACCAGACTCACAGCCAGGTTCACATGCGCTTCGACGTAATTCGGTTTGAGCCGCAGGGCCTCGCGGAATTCCTGCGCGGCTTCCTGCGACTTGCCCTGAGATTGCCAGATGCTGGCGAGGTTGTAATGGGCCTCGGCCGAGTCGGGCATAATCTCGAGCGCGCGGCGATATTCGGTGAGCGCCTCCTCGCGACGGCCCAGTGCGACCAGCGCGACGCCTAGATTGATGTGCGCCTCGGCGAAAACTGGCCGCAAGCGCAGCGCCTCGCGATATTCGTTCATTCCGGCTTCGATCTGCCCAGCCGTCACTAACGCCCGGCCATAGTCGTAGTGCAGCTCGGGATGTTCCGGCTTTAGCCGCAGCGCCGCGCGATATTCCGAAAGCGCGTCGGCCGGCCGGGCGTGATCGCCCAGTTGCAGCGCCAGGCAATAGCGGGCCTCGAAGTAATCAGGCTTGTGCTGCACCGCCAGACGATAGTGCTCCACAGCTTCATCGTTGGCTCCGATCGCAGCCAGCGCGTTGGCAAGATGGAAATGCGCCTGTGGATATTGCGGCTTGAGCCGGACCGTCGCCTTATAGGCCGGCACGGCCTCGGCCGGACGTTTCAACTCGGTTAGCGCGTTGCCCAGATTATAGAACGCGTCCACGTAACCTCCGTTGATCGTCACCGCCTTCTGCAGATACGGCAGCGCCGCGGCCGGATCGCCGCGCCGCGCCAGCACGGTGCCCAGGTTGTATTCGGCCGTTGCACAGTTGGAGTCGTAACGCACCGTGTGCGTCCACAACGTCTCCGGCGTGCGCCAGACCAGGCATTGACGCCAGGTGAGCGCGCCCAGAATCGCTACGACGGCCGATGTCCCGAGTCCGCAGAGAATGAATTTCGCCTCCGCGCCCTCTGCGCCTCGGCGGTTACTTCCCCAGCACGCCAGCAGGCCTCCCGCAACAATCGCCCACCCTATGCTCGCCAGATAACTGTAGCGATCCGCGACTTCTTGTTGACCGCTTTGTACGAACCCCAGAACCGGAAACACGAGAATCGCGTAACAGAGTCCCGCCACCGTTAGCGCTGGCCAACGCCGCCGCAGTCTGAACAGCCCCCATACAATCAGGACCACCAGTGCGGCCGATACGACGTAGCGCGGCGCGATCGGATTCAGCGGCAGGTGCAGTTCGTAGATGGGAATCAGCCCCGTCGGCATGATCGTTTTCTGCAAATAGAACACCAAGCCATACACTGCCTGGGCCATGCGGGCGGGAATTCCGTGCTGCGCCAGCGGAATCGTCGCGCCCACCGAATGCTGCGCCAGGGGCGCTAGAATTCCAGCCGCCAGCGCCACGATGATGAACGGGATCTTCTCCAGCAGGAACCGGAAACCGATGACTCCTGATGCCTGATCCCTGACCCCTGACCCCTGATCCCTGTTCCCTGTTCCCTGTTCCCGCCATCGGCCCCAGCGGCGCAGCGGATACCAGTCCAGGAACAGCAGGACGACCGGCAGCGTTACACCCATGGCCCGCGACAGCACCGACAACACGAATGCGGCCAACGTGACGCTCAGCCATTTGCGGCGGTGAGCGTCGCCCGTTTGTTGCGCCGTCAGATAGGCCAGCACGCTCCCGAGGAGGAAAAACGAACTGAGCACGTCGCGCCGTTCCGTCACCCAGGCGACCGACTCGACGCGCAAGGGATGCACGCCGAAAAGCAGTGCCGCCAGCGCCGCCCCCACGTGCACGTGAATGGGAGGGCGAGGCTCCTGCCGAGCCACAACGGGTGATTCTCGCCAAGCCGCCTTGATCAACCGCAGCGCGATCAAATACACCAGCACAGTGCTGCCGACATGGAGCAGCAGGTTCGTCAGGTGATAGCCGAAAGGCCGCATGCCCCACAACACGTAATCCAACCCGAGCGTCAACCACGACAACGGCTGATAGTGCCCGGCCTCGAACGTGGTGAACATCCATTTCAGATTGGCCCAGCTTAGTCCGCGATAGTTGAGGTTGCCCTCGATGTTGGTGACGTCGTCGTAATTGAACTCGTTCCAGAGCGCTGGCCAGAACGCGGCCACGACGACGAGGACCAGCAGCAGCGCGAGCCACCAGGTGCGCACATCGCGTGCGAGTGGGGCCCCGCGCGGACCGAGAGCTGCACGCGCGGCGGCTTTCCGCCGGCTGACCGCGGCGAGTCGCTGACCGGATTGACGGCTGATCACGGCTGACACGTACGGTCTGGCCCCGGGATTCGCCGCTACGGCTTGGCCGCGCCCTGATCGATCTTCAAGGCATCCCAATCCTTCGGGTCCTTCTTGACGGCCGCGATCTTCACCGGCACCGGCACGGTGCCTTCGAACTTGACGGGGACGGCCGGCGCATTGGGCTTGGCGACGATGGAAACGGGGAGTACGACTTCCTTGCTGACGCCGACGATCGTGACCTGCCCCTGCCCGCCCGTGATCTGCGCCTGGGCCGGTGCAACCAAGCTCACGTCTTTCACACAGATCCAGACGAGACACAGCGCAATGACGGTCAGAACGGCCTTGGTATACCAATCGGGTTTGCTGAGCGCGGTCATGGAATCTTCCTTTCGCACAAGCTCAAATCCAGCACCCTGACATCGGGTGCGCATCCGAGAGAGTCTAGCCGCCGCCCGGCGCTTGTACACTGTCAGCTAGCGGGTTCGGTGTGAGAGGGTCCGTGACAAAATCGCCGGGCTTTTCTGCCGAGCCCTGTTCACAGGGCTTTCCCGCGCAGCGGCCTGCAGGCCAGTCGTTCTACGGCTGATGAAGCGCGACGCGCGTAGATTCGGTCAGCCCGTTTGAACGGGCTTATGCTCGATGGTGAGGGCTTGAGCCCACGTGCAAGCCCGTTGAAACGGGCTGACAGAATCGGGGCGATACTTCGCTAACCAACCCTCAAAGGTTGGCCTGAAGCCGCCAGCGGCGGCAAGCCCCGTGAACGGGGC
The DNA here is from genome assembly GCA_036505095.1 of Phycisphaerae bacterium. GTDB lineage: Bacteria > Planctomycetota > Phycisphaerae > UBA1845 > UBA1845 > DASXUA01. Next base: position 5,629 of record DASXUA010000439.1, on the reverse strand, counting down.
TGAGGACGCCCGCCCATACTGTCACGCACGCTGCTCTGGACTCGATTCCCTGCTGAGCGTTTCTGGCATGCGAGCGAACTGCCCACATTCGGGGCAACGACCGGAGATGTTTCCGGTCAAATTGTATCCGCAGTTGGCGCACGTGTTGGCTTGGGATCTCGCGCGGCGCTCGGCCCACCTTCTCGCCCGCAAGGACCACTGCAGTCCGCCAAGTACACCAAGGGCGATGGCGGGTAATACGTTATACGCCATGATGTGCTGAGGTAATCGTCAGCGAGCAATACCACGGCGAAGGTCGAAGCGCCGGCGGGCAAATCGATGATGAGAATTGGAAGCCAATAGACCGGCGCTTTGTCCACATTTGGATCGTTCCAAACAAGTGTCACGTAGCCAAACGTCGCGCACACCAGCACCGAGTGCGCAATCCACGCACTCAGGGTCACGACCCTCACGCGATTGGATTCGTGCGCTGTTGGTGCGTCGAGACGGATGCTGGTCATTCCACAACACCAATCAGCGCGTTTCGGCGTCGGTCAGGATGAATTTAATAGTGGCCTCGGCGACGGTTTCGTCGCCGACGCGGGCGTGGCAGCGGACGTGGCCGGCGCTGGATTTCACGCGGATGGTCTCGGCCTCCAGAATAAGCTGGTCGCCGGGCGTGACGGCCCGGCGGAACTTGACGCGATCGAGGCTGAGCAGCACGGCGACCTTGCCGGTGTGCTCCAGCTCTTGCGACAGCAGAATGCCGCCCATCTGGGCCATGGCCTCGATGATCAGCACGCCGGGCATGATCGGCTGGCCGGGATAGTGGCCCTGGAAATATTCCTCGTTGATGCTGACGTTCTTGATGCCGACGGCGCGTTTGATGCCGTCCAGCTCGATGATGCGATCGACCATCAGGAATGGATAGCGATGCGGCAGGATGCGCTGAATCCGCCGGACGTCGATCTGCGGCGGACCGGTCAGGGCTGCGGACAGCCTTCGCCGCTGCGCGACGGCCAGCAGCGCCCGCACGAGCTGATGATTCAGCGCGTGCCCACTCTTGCGCGCGTGGATGCGGCCGATGATCGGCTGCCCCAGCAGCGCTAGATCGCCGATCAGATCGAGCATCTTGTGTCGCACGCATTCGTCGGGAAAACGCAACTCGTTTTCGATGGGGCCTTCGTCGCCGAACACTAGGATGTCGCCGTAGTTCAAGTGCGTGCCCAGACCGGCGCTGCGCAAGGCTTCGGCCTCGGCCTTGAGCACAAAGGTGCGGGCCGGCGCGATCGAGCGTTCAAAGTCCCCAGGAGTGACGCGCACGCAGCCGACCTGGCGGCCGATCGGACCCGACGTGCCGTAGTCCAGATCGTAGAGGATTTCCAGCGCTTCCGTCTCCAGCACCAGCGGCGGCAAGGCGATCAACTCCGAATCGCCGTCCGCGACCCGCACTTCCTCGGTGATGACGAACGGATCGCGCGGCGCATCCTGCGGGCAGATGCCGGCCTCCTTGATCTTCTCCACGAAGGGCAGGCTGCTGCCGTCGCCGGCCGGCAACTCCTCGCCGGCCAGCTCGATTTCCAGATTATCGATGCCCAGTCCGAGGCACGCGCTGAGGCAGTGTTCGACGGTCTCAATGGCCAGGGTGCCGTTGCGCAGCGATGTGCGGCGGGCGCGTTTGCTGACATTGGCGACCGATGCCGCGATGCGCACCGGCGCCTGCTGATCAACGCGTACGAAGGTGATACCCGAGCCAGGACCGGCCGGGCGCAGCCGCACGCGAACCGGCTGGCCCGTGAACAGGCCGCGGCCTTCCATTTCCACCGGCTTGGCGATGGTTTGCTGCGGGGTCAAATTCCAGCACCTCTGCGGAACACGCCGACGTCGCAGCGCGGGCCTTCGGCCCAGCGGCTAAACGTGGCGGCGGTCGCCGGCTTCGAGCTGCTCGACGCGCTTGATCAGTCGACGTACCTGCGCGACCAGGTCCGGGAGCCGACGCATGGCGGCCTGTTCGCGCAAGCTCTTGCGATGCTCGATGGCCAGGTTGCCACCAAAGCACATTCCCGGCGGTACGTCGCGGGCCACACAACTGCACGCCACCACGGTCGCCCCGTCCCCCAGCACGATGTGATCACTCAGTCCGACCTGGCCGGCCAGGACGACGTGATGCCCCAAGCGCGTGCTGCCGGAGATACCGACCTGGGCGACGATCAGGCAATGTGGCCCAATCTCAACATTATGGCCCACCTGCACCAAGTTATCAATTTTAGTCCCGGCGCCGACGGTGGTCGCACCGAACTTGGCGCGGTCGATGCAACTTCCGGCGCCGATCTCCACGTCATCCTCGATCAGCACGTACCCGCCATGGGTAATTTTCTGATGCCGGCCATCTTGCTGGTAGTAACCGAACCCATCGGCCCCGATGACCGCGTTAGGATGCACGATGACGCGCTCGCCCAGCACGCAGCGTTCGCGGACCACGACGTGCTGCCACAGCACGCAATCACGGCCGATGCGCGCGTCGCTCCCGATGCAAACGCCTGGATAGAGTGTCGTGCGATCGCCTATGGCCGCGCCGGCCTCGATGACCACATGCGCCCCGATGGCGACCTCGACACCGATCCGCGCCGTCGGATCAACGATCGCGCTGGGATGCCGGCCGCGCGGCGGCTCGGGTACGGGTGGAGCGAAGATATCGAGGAGCGTCGCGACCGCCCGATCCATCCGGCTGCAGAGGATGGCCGGCATGCGGGTGGCGCCGAAGTTTTCCGGAATCAGGATGGCGCCGGCGCGCGATTCGGGCACCAGCGCGGCGTAGCGCTCTTGCGATAGCCAGGTGATTTGATCAGGCGTGGCGTTGCGGAGCGCTCCCAGACCGCCGACCCGCACGGACCCGTCCCCACGGACCGTACCGCCAATCCGATCGGCCAACTCACTGATGGTGAACGACTTGCCCATGATAAGCCGAGTGGTTTACTGGCGCGCCGCACGGGCAAGCGATAAGACCGCCCGCCGCGGCGGTTCCTGGCGGACTTGCCCATGCCACCCGCGCCTTCCGTCACTCACTATTCAGCTCATGGCTTCTCGCCTGACTTGCGCTTCTCCGCGGGCGGTGGCGAGGCGCGGGCGCCGCGCGCATCACCCGGACCGAACTGAATGGAACTCGGACCGCCGCGCTTCTGGAAATCCTGGTTAAGCCGCTCGACGACTTCCTGTGTCAAATCCACACGTGGGCTGGAATAGATCACCTTTTGCAGCAGAATCTGTTGCCGCAAAGCCTGCGAGTCGGGCGCGTCTTCGGTGAGCGTATCGTACGTCAGGACCATATCGATGCCGCGCATCTCGGCTACTTGGCGGACCTGCTCGCGCACATTGCGATAGATCGTCATGAGCCAGTGCTTGTGCTGCTTCTTGAGCCGTTTCTCCTCGACGCCGGCCCACACTTCGTAATCCACCTGCATCCGCTCGAGTTCCTCCTGCCGCTCCTCAAACTCGGCCGTGTCCGGCTTGAACTGTTCGAGGAGCGCGCGACGTTTGGCATCCATCTCATCGCGCCGCGCCTGGGCGCGCTCGGCGAGGGCCTGCCGCTGGTGCTCGAAATGTTCCTCCAAACCTTTGGTCATCTCGTACTTGTCGAAGACTTCGGCGATGTTGACGGCCCCCACGCGCGACGCTGGCGCCTCGCCGGGCGGAGCCTGTCCAGCCAGAAGCGCGACGCAAAACGATGCGTAACAAATGGTCGTCATGACATTTCCCTCGGCCGCGTGCTAATCCTTGCTCCGGCGGATGCGCGTGGACTCGCGTGTGCTCTGATCGGCCGGCGGCGTGGTCGTGTCGCTCCACTCGCCGGTCGTCGCGTCGATCCATTGCTTGCGGCTCACCAGCCCGCGCTCGTCGAAATCGACTTGCACGTTCAGATGCTTATCCACCCGCTCGTAGTGCCACTGATCGTCCAGCACGTGATCCGGCTTGCCGATTGTCCGCTCGACGTCGTCTTTGTCGCTGACGCCCTGCTGGATCATTTCAAAATGATTGCGCGTCAACTTGTCGCAACCCACCAACAACAGTAATGCCGTTCCAATTCCGCAACCGAATAGTCTTTTCATGAATCGATCCTCCGTTGCATTCTGCCGTTCGCTGATCCCGGCGCGCCGGGACGGCTTCGAACGGCGCTAGCGTTTCTTCGCCTGACCGGCGGCTTTCGCTTCACCGGGCGGCAGCTCGAGGGTATATTCGTCCATCATCCGGTCGCCCAGCGGGGTCGTGTAGGTCACGCCCAGCACGTACTTCTGGGCCGGCTTGATGGCGCGGACGTTGAGTTGCAGCTTGAACTCATACATCTGGGTGGTCCGGTTCCAGTAGGTGCGCTGGTCCTGCTCGCTGACCAGCGGAATGTTCCAGGGCTCGCCGATCCGCGCCCCTTTCGGCTCGCCCGAGGCCGGCACGAATTCGTACAGCTCGATCCGCACGGTGCCGCTGATTTTCACCGGATCGCCGAACCCGTCCAGCGCACGGAGCAGGACATCCAGACCGTCGGGCGCTTCGTCGGCATCGAAGCTGGCCAGCTTGGTGAACGGTCCGACGATGCGGACCGACCGGGGCATCAGCATCTCGAGCATCACCCGCTGGTCGGCATTCTCGACGCTCTTGGATGGCTCGTTGCAGCCGGCCGACACGCTGGCGGCCGCGCAGACCCACAGCGCCTTGTGAAACCACCGGCTGCCCGCGCCACACCTGCCCATCGCCACCACTCCCAACTCGCAGCCGAAGTCTATCGACCGGGCGAAACCCCTGTCAATCACGGAATGCCTCGCGCAAAGCCGCCAAGGCGCAAAGAGTGTCTGGCGCACCTCTTTCTTGGCGCCTTTGCGCCTTTGCGCGACCTTTTCCCCGCATTAGCGGGTGCGTTGCTGATTCTCACCGGCTGCGCTACGCCGCGCCGCATGGCGGTTCCCTACATCGTCGGCATCGGTTACGACCTTTCCTGGTTAAGCGTGCTGGACGAGTCTACCATCGGCCCCGCGCTGACGCGTGATTTCTCCGAAATCAAGCGCCTGGGTTTCAATACGGTCTTCGTCGGCGGCGGTCAGCCCGCCGCAGGCGAGTCGCTGTGGCGACCGGTTGAATGGGAGCGGACGTGGACGGCCGCACAGCGCAGCGGACTGCTGCTGGCCTGGGAGGCGCCCGGCCTAAGCCATTACGTCGCCACCGGTCAACTGCCGCCCGGACGCGAGTCCATCGATGCGCTGCTGGCCGCGCTGCCGTCGGCTGTGAACTCGCGCACGCGCAATTTGATTCTTGATTTGGGCATCATCGCCGAACCTGACAGCGCGCAGCGCCTCTCCAGCGTCACCGACCGACTCGGCAGCGCCGGTGCGTCGCTCTGGACCTTCGCGCGCCTCACTGCAGAAACCGCAACGCCCGCCGCGCCGGTGTTGTCCTTCTGGGCGCTCGTCACGACTCGTCGCGGCGACCACATCGAGCCAGCGCCCACCGGCGCTCCCGCTCCGCTGCTGGCGCTGTCGGTAGCGCGGCGCCGCCCGGTCCTGGAGGCGTCGCCGGCGCGTCAGGGGGAGGAGTCCGAGCGCGGCCCCGGTCCGCTGTGGCTGGCGGCCTATCATGCCGGGCTGGCGCGCGGTTATACCGGCGG
>DASXUA010000438.1:0-5167 GCA_036505095.1 Phycisphaerae bacterium | reverse complement strand
TTCGGCATTGGCGTGCACGTCTGGTGCGAACCTATCCTCAACAGCCTCAATGACCAAGGCCGCGACGTCTCGCCCGGAAATGTCAGCCGCCTCGCGAAGCTTGGCTTCCACCTCGGGCGAAAGTTCGATTTGTAAGGTCATCATCCACCTCTCAGTATTATGAGCGCGTCGCCGCCCCCCATTGACGTTCCGAGCATATAAGCATAGCTGCCCGTACCCATACAGCCAAGCAGTGAAGCTCCTCTCAAGCTGCACGCCACTACGGCGTGGGAGATTGGCTCAGTTGCTCGCGTCCATTATAAAGAGTCACATGCAGCTCATTGCCCACGGCATCGACTTGGTGGAATGCGAGCGCATCGCTGTGCTGCTGGCGCGGCATGGGGAACGCTTTCGGCGGCGTGTGCTGACGCCGATCGAGCGCGAGCAGGCCGCGCGTTTCGCCAACCCCGTGCCGCACATCTCTGGACGCTTCGCGGCCAAGGAAGCGATTCTGAAAGTGCTGGGGACCGGCTGGCGCGGGAAGATCTCGTGGACGGACATGGAGATTACGAACGACCGGGCCGGCGCGCCGCTCGTGCGGCTCAGCGGTGAGGCCGCCCGCGTGGCCGCGCAGCGCGGGATCGGGCAGATCCTGCTGTCCATCACCCACACCGAAAACTACGCCGCGGCCAGTGCGCTCGGGCTGAGCGAGGCACCGCTGGCGAACGTTTAGCCGCAATCCGCGTAGCGGTGCACTGCAGCCGGCTACCAGCGCCAGGCTGCTTCTGTACGAGCAATAAGCGGTTCGTGCATCCGCCGGCTTGCCCAGCGCGGCCCGCAGTTTACCCGCCGCGGCGGGGGCCTGCGGCTAAACGTCGCGACTTGGTTGTGTGCCCGCCGGGATCAATAGCCGCAGGCCGTCATAGGCCAGCGCCATGCCGGACGGCAGGGCGGCGTTGGTTTCGGCATGTTTCAGCTCGTGGGCGATGTGCGTGAAATAGGTCTGCCGGGCGCCGATGCGCCGCGCGACTTCGACCGCCTCGGACAGACAGAAGTGGGTCGGATGCGGTTTGTGGCGCAGGCCGTCCAGAATCAGCACGTCCAGCGCGTCCAGCAGGCGCAGCGACGACTCAGGAATGTGATTGCAATCGGTGCAATACGCGAACGCCCCGACACGAAAGCCCAGGACCGCCAGCGCGCCGTGCATCAGCGGGATAGGAGTGATGCGCCGGCCGAAAAGATCCAACGGCGCGGTGCCGTCAATCGGGATCAGCCGCAATTGCGGTTTGTGAGAAGGATAGTCGGGATCGTCTTCAAAAGCGTACACGAACATCCGCTGCAGGACTTCGAGCGTGGCCGGCATCCCATAGCAGGGCACCGCGCTGCGGCTGAGCCAGTTGAAACGCCGCAAGTCGTCCATGCCGGTGACATGATCGGCATGATGGTGCGTGTACAGCACGGCATCCACGCGCTTGATGCCGTTGGCAATGCACTGCAAGCGCAGCTCGGGCGAGGTGTCCACCAGGATCGTGTGTTCGCCGAAGTCCATGAGGATGCTGGTACGCGTGCGGCGATCGTGCGGATCGGGCGACGTACACACCGGGCAATCGCAGCCGATCATCGGGACGCCGTGACTGGTCCCGCTCCCCAGGCAGATAACGGTGAATGGAGGCTCGACCATCGTGCTTGCCTGTTTCGATCGTACTCGCGATTGACGGAAAGGGAAGACAGGGGCTGCGGGCGTTGTCGGTTGGCGCGTTGACCGCTGTCGATCAAAATGGACGCTGAGTCGCTGAGCGACTGAGAGGCAGATAATTGAATTTCAACTCGCCCCCGCGGATGCGGTGTTGTGCATGAATCCGAGCGCGTTTCACTACGGTCTTGGGGTCGCGAGCGTCGCCGGGCTTCTGCTGGCCGGCTGCCAGGACCCCGGTTCAAAGTTGATTCCCGTCGCGCAGGTTTGGCAGTCCGAAGCCGCAACGGACGCGCCCGCATCGACTACAGATCCGGCGGCCGGTCGGCATGGGCCCCAGGCCTCCGATGAACCGGCGATCGCCGTGGTTGATGGTCAACCAGTCGCGCGGCGGCGCGTGATCGAGTTGCTGCTGCGCGGGCACGGGGTGGGAATCCTCGAACAGTTCATCGTGCATGATGCAGCGCTGCGCGTGGCAGATCAGAAGGGGCTGACGATTACGCCCGCGGACATTCGGCTCGAACGCGACCGGACCCTGGCGCGGCTGGTGGATGTAAAGAACCCTTCTGACCTTTCGTCAGATCAGCGCGCTGCGGCGGAGAACCTCCTGCGCGAGGTGCTCGCGCGGCAGAACATCTCCGATCGGGAATTCGAGCTGGGGCTGGAGCGCAACGCGGCCCTGCGGAAGATTGTCGGGCACGACATGCACTTTGGCGACGGCGACCTGCAGGCCGAGTTCGAGCGGAATTACGGCGAACGGGTCGAAATCCGTCACATTCAGGTGCGCACGCCGCGCGAAGCCAACGACGTCTTGGAGCGACTGAACGCGGACGCGGACTTTGCCGAATTGGCGCGCGCATATAGCGCGGACTCAGCCTCGTCCGGCAAGGGCGGGCGGCTGCCGGTTTTTTCGCGGAATGATCAGAATGTGCCCCAGACGCTGCGGGAGGCAGCGTTCAAGCTCGAGCCGGGGACCACGTCTAAGCCGATCCGCGTGCGGCATGACCTGGGCACTGGCACAGCCTTGGCGGATGATGAATGGCTTCATATCATCCGCGTCGAGCGCCGGCTGCCGGCCAGCGAGATCGACTGGCAGAGCATTCGGCCGGAACTGGAGCAGCGGCTCGCGGCGCGGCTGGTGGAGCCGGCGATGGAGGAGTTGCATCGGACACTCTTCATGCAGGCGAAGATTGAAATTCGCGACCCGGTGCTACGAGAGGAATTTGAACGTAAGCACGGCCGGCGCGAGGCGCAGGGGCACAGATGATGAATAGAGATTTCCCATGCGCCATTTCCAATTTCCGATTTCCTGGGAAGCCCGTTTGCCAATCGGAAATCGGAAATTGGAGATCGGAAGTGGGTAGTGAGGTGCCCGCGTGAGTTCCGCCAATTCGCTGCGTGCCATCCTGCTGTTCGGCTATCCCGGCTCGGGCAAGGGCACCCAGGGTCAGCTGCTGGGAGGCATGCCGAACCTGGTCCATCTGTCGTCGGGCGACATCTTTCGCGCGCTGGACCGGCAATCGCCCATCGGGCAGGAGTTTCTCTCGTACTCGACGAAGGGGCTGTTGGTCCCGGACGAGCTGACCGTCCGCGTTTTCGAGCAGCACGTCAGCCAACTCGAAGCCGCGGGCCGCATCCGCCGCGACTACCACGTGCTGATCCTGGATGGGATTCCGCGTACGCCGGCGCAGGTGAAGCTGCTGACATCGCGCATCGAGGTGCTGAAAGTCGTGCACTTGGTTATGCGGGACATTGACGCTTTGGTGCGGCGACTGAGCCTGCGGGCCACCAAGGCGAATCGGCCCGATGATGCCGACGATGCCGTCATCCGCAAGCGGATCGAAGTTTATGAACGCGAGACGCAGCCGGTCCTGGCGAGCTTCGCGCCCGCACTCATCGCCGAAGTCAACGCCGACCAGCACCCGCTCGCGGTGCTGCGCGACATAGCAGCGGTGTTGCTGCCGATCGTACCCGCCAGCATCTGACAGGACGTTCCCGGTGGCGCCGATCAGTGCCCTGTCAACGTGCTATCGAGCGGGGCCACGCCGTATTTTTCCTGGACTTCGATGCCATCGCGTTTGGCCCCCACGCGGTGCCCCCCTGAGGAGGTGGGGCTTGCGAACTTGAAGTACGCGAAAATGGCGCCGATGACGATCGCGCCCACGACCAGCAGTTTGATAAGATTGCCCATAAGGACGACTCCTGCCTAATTGGAACCGACGAACGAACAGATTATTGTATCCTCTCTGAACCTGCGACCCAAGTGCCTCAAACACCGGAGGAATCGAATTGAATCCGAAGTCCAATGATCGCCCGCGGCGTTTCGCGACCCAGGCCGTCCACGCCGGGCAGGCCCCCGATCCTACGACGGGCGCGACCATTCCGCCCATCTATCTCACCAGCACATACACTCAAGCCGCACCGGGCGAACATAAGGGATACGACTACGCCCGCGCGGGCAGCCCGACGCGCGATAACCTAGAGGCCTGCCTGGCTGCCCTGGAGGGTGGGGCGGCGTGTGCGGCGTTCGCCTCGGGTTTGGCAGGCGAAACGGCCATCCTCAGCAGCCTGCGGCCGGGCGATAACGTGGTAGCCTACAGCGACCTCTACGGCGGCACGTACCGCTTGATGGAACGCATATTTCGACCGTGGGGCCTCGACGCGCGCTACACGAACGACACCGCGCCGCAGGCACTCGCCCGCCTGATGGATCGCAATACGAAGCTGGTATGGATCGAGACGCCGACGAATCCACTGCTGCGCGTGCTGGACATCAAGGCCATCGCGGAGGTCGCGCACGCGGGCGGAGCGAAACTCGTGGTGGACAGCACGTTCGGCACACCGGTGCTGCAAAAGCCGATAGCGCTGGGCGCGGATTACGTCGTTCACAGCACGACCAAGTATCTCGGCGGGCATTCGGACGTGATCGGCGGGGCGGTGATCGTGCGCGATGCGGCGTTGCACGAGCCGCTCAAGTTTTATCAACTCGCGGCCGGGGGCGTGCCTGGACCGTTCGATGTCTATCTCGTGCACCGCGGCATCAAGACGCTGCACGTGCGCATGGAGCGGCACGTGCATAATGCCCGCTATCTCGCTGATCGGCTGGCGGGGCACAAAGCGCTCGAGCGCGTCATTTACCCCGGTTTGGCGGACCATCCCGACTACCAACTGGCGAACCGTCAAATGTGTGGTGCCGGAGGCATCGTCACCATAGTTGTGAAGGGTGGGCGCGAGAAGGCTTTCGAATTCTGCAAACGCCTACGCGTGTTCGCGCTGGCCGAATCGCTGGGCGGCGTGGAATCGCTCTGCAATCACCCGGCCGCCATGACGCACGCCTCCATCCCGAAGGAGGTCCGCGAAGCTCGCGGTGTCACCGACGGCCTGCTGCGGCTGTCGGTCGGGATCGAGGATGCCGACGATCTGCTTGAAGACGTGTGGCAGGCTTTGGGCTAACGACTGGCACTGAGGGACAGAGACACTGAGGATGCCTTAAGC
>DASXUA010000437.1:0-2410 GCA_036505095.1 Phycisphaerae bacterium | reverse complement strand
TCAGCGCCATGAAGGCGGTGATGAGCCCGTAGACGAAGCCGTGCTGCTGCGCGGTGGTGGCGACGAATTGCTCGAAGCCGACCTTGACGATTTCGAACGCGGTATCGGTCTTGGCCACCAGCGCGCCTTCGGCGAACAGCTTGATCTCGACGTTATAGAGGCCGATCGGAACTTCCGCGGGCAGCGGAATGCCGGTGCGGAACAGCGTCGGCGTCAGGAACGTCACCGCCGAGGTCTCCTCGCGATACAACCCATGCTGCTTGCGCAGCCGCACGAAGGCGCTGCGGAACGCGTCGTCCGGCACCACGTCGGCGTAATCGCTGCCGACGCGCTGGGTCAGCAACACGTTGTTCAGTCCGATCTGCTGCCGCCGCTGCACTTCGGGCGAAGCGATGGCGTCGAACGGCCGGTTGGAGAACAGCGCCAGATAGCTCGGCACTTTCAGGAACTGCCGGGAGTCGGTGTTGATCCAGATCCCGAACCGGCGCTCCTTGCGGCGGGTGACCATGTCGGCGCGCGGGCCGGCAACCGTCACCACCAGATCGTAGGTGCGATTGGCCGGCGTATTGGCGTCCTTCTCCACCGAGCCGAACAGCACGAGCTCCTCACCGGAGTAATTCGGCGTCACGGTGACGCGGTGGTTCGACACCGACACGATCAGCCGCTCGGCCCGCGCGGGCGAGGCCGCGAGCGCTATGCCCAGCAGCAAGCCAGCCAGCGTGAGCGGGACGCGCGCGATCATCCGGTCACCCCGGTTTCGCGGATGGTGAAGAGATCCTCGGGCCGGATCACCAGTTCGACGGCAAACCGGACGCCGACGGCGAGCACCAACAGCCCGAGCAGCAGCCGCAAATGTTCGCCGCGGATTTTCTGCCCCGCACGCGCGCCGAACTGCGCGCCGGTGACGCCGCCGACCATCAAAATCAGCGCCAGCACGGCATCGACCAGATGATTGGTGATGGCGTGCAGCATGGTGGCGAATACCATGGTGACCAGGGTCAGCACCATCGAAGTGCCGATCACGGTCGAGGTCGGCACCCGCAGCACGTAGATCAACAGCGGCACCAGGATGAAGCCGCCGCCGATGCCCATCACGGCGCCGATGAAGCCGATGACCAGGCCGATCACCACGACGGGGATGACGGACAGATAGATTTTCGAGCGCTTGAAACGCATCTTCAGCGGCAATCCATGGATCCAGACATGGCTGCCCGGGCGGCGCGTCGTCACCGGCCCGCCGTGGCGGGCCCGCAACAGCGCCCGCAGGCCCTCCCAGAACATCAGGCCGCCGACGGTGGTCAGCAGGATGACGTAGGACATCGCGATCATGAGATCGAGCTGACCCAGCGAGCGCAGCAGCGTGAAGGTCCAGACCCCCAGCGCGGTGCCCATACTGCCGCCTGTCAGCAGCACCGCCGCCAGCAGCGGATCGATGGCGCGCCGTCGCCAATAGGAGATCGCGCCGGAGAACGAGGAGGCGGCGATGTGGCTGGCGACGGAGGCGACCGCGACCGCCGGTGCAATGCCGACGAAGATCAACAGCGGCGTCATCAGGAAGCCGCCGCCGATCCCGAACATGCCGGACACGAACCCAACCGCCGCGCCCATCGCCAGGATGAGGAAAACATTGACTGGAATGTCGGCGATCGGGAGGTAGAGCTGCACGCGCGTCTGCTTTTGTAGCTTTGCCGCAAGAGACGGCCGGGAGGCCGCTCAGGGCATGGTTTCTGTTGTCTTTGCCGGCAGTGGAATCCGGTTCGCGCATGCACCTTTGCGTGCGCAGGGCCGGTTCCCGCGTCTTTGCATAACTGAATTCGGAGGGATGAGGGACTAAAAATGCCCGGGAAGGCAAATTTTTGCCGTACATGCCCGCGCATTCGTCAGGACGTTGAAACGCTGTTACAAATCCGCGGGGGGCGCGCAGGTCGGTTCGTCGGGCCCGGCGCTCGGCTGGCTCAGGGCTTTCCGAGCGGGTCGGTGACGAGGTTCATCGCCAGCGCCTGCTTGGGGCTGAGCCAGCGAATGTCCCGCGTCTCGGACATCGCTTCCACGATGGAGGACGAGACCCCCATTTTGGTCATGTAGCCCAGCACGGCGCCGGAAATCCGCTGCGCCTCCGCGACGGGGTCGTCGACGGGCCGGGTTGTGACAAACCGATGAACGCCCAATGCCGAGCCCAGGACGCCGAAGCGGGTCTTGCCCCCGGCATAGACCAGCACGCAGGCGCTGGCGCAGTAGCCCGGCTTGACGTGGCCCGAGGCGTCGACGCTGCCGACCGCGGTCGCGAGCGCGCCCTGCCGGATGATCTCGCCCATGATCGTGGCCTGGTTCAAATCGCCGCCGGGAGAGGCGAGCAGGACGATGTCGCCCGGGGCGAGATTGGCCTGGTCCAGTTTGTCGCGAAACAGCG
>DASXUA010000436.1:0-4110 GCA_036505095.1 Phycisphaerae bacterium | reverse complement strand
TCGCACTTCTATTCCGCCGACCCGGCCGAGTGCGGCGCAACAGCGGTCAATTTTGCCGGCAGCTGGGTGGAGGAGAGCCCGGCACTGTTCTATATCGAGTTGCCCGATCGGATTACGGGTGCCTGCCCGGCCAATACGCGGCCGGTCTACCGCTTTCTCAACCGGGCCAATCAAATCCATCACCGCTACACGGCGGAGACCGACGTGCGCAATTGCATGTATTACGGCACCAATCCTGCCTCCGACAAGGACCTGGACTGCGCGCCTTTCGCCGGGAGCTGGCTCGAGGAAGGCTACGGCACTCCTCCGAGCGCCCCGGTGATGTGCTCGCCGACCAGTTGAACAAAAGAGCGCGAGGACCTACCTTCGTCCCGCGCGAGAGGCTGCTAGTGCAGGCCCGATGTGTACTCGGCGATCGCGCGCATGTCGCGCTCGCTCATCCTCGCCGCGATCTGCGCCATCACCCTGCCGTTGACGTCCTTGCCATCCTTGTCCATACCGCGCGCGCCGGTCTTGAACGCCTGCAGCTGCGCAAAAGTGTAGTCGGCGTGCTGACCCGATAATCGCGGGTAACGCGCCGGGATGCCGGCGCCGTTGGGAGAGTGGCAGGCGGCGCACGCGGGCAGCGCGCTCGCCGCGCTGCCGCCACGATAGAGTTTCTGCCCGGCCGATACCAGCGTCCGATCTTTCGCAGCGAGACCTTTGGGCTTCTGGGCAGCAAAGAACACGCCGAGCGATTTCATGTCCTCGGGCGTCAGATTCGCCACCATTCCCGCCATCACTGCGTTGCTGCGGATGCCGCTCTTAAAATGCATCAGCTGCCGGGTGATATACTCAGCGTGCTGCCCCGCGAGCGACGGATTGACGGGAGTGGGGCTGTTGCCGTCGGCGCCGTGGCAGGCGGCACATACCGTGTTGACGATCTGCTGCGCCTTTGCGAGGTCGGGCTTGACGCCACTCTCCTGGGCCTGCGCCGGAAACGGGGGCACGATCGCGATCGATGCGGCGAAGAGCAGCAACGCATACCTCATTCCCGAACTCCCCTCACGTTCGCTGACTTTCGCTCGACGCGGCCGCCGCGCGCGGGATTTCCGGCGGGCGGATTCCGCGAGCCGCGTATTCTACCCAAAAGGCAAGCTCCGGCGAAGCGCACAACGCGCTCGCGCAGACGCAAAGCAACGGCGTTGAATTGAAGCATCCGTTCCACCACGCAACGTTTCTGACGACTGCTGCGGAATGGCATCAACTCCCGGCCGGCGGCGCACCGGAGATCGCATTCGCCGGACGGTCCAACGCCGGCAAGTCGTCGGTGATCAACGCACTTGTGCAGCGTTCGCGACTGGCCTACGTCAGCCGAACGCCGGGGCGCACTCAGCACATCAACTTTTTTCGCGCGCCGTCCGGCACGCTGCTGGCCGACTTGCCGGGATACGGCTATGCCAAGGTGCCAGCCGCCGTGCAGCGTCGATGGCAGGTATTTCTGACCCGTTATCTGAGCGAACGAGCCCCACTGGTGGGTCTCGTGGTGGTCATGGATGCCCGGCACCCGCTGACTGACCTCGATCGGCAACTGCTCGATTGGTTCATGCCGACCGGGCGACCAGTACGGATCCTGCTGACCAAGGCCGACAAACTGTCGATCGGAGAGCGTCGCCGCGTACTGCAGGACGCTCGCCGCGTTATTGCGGCAAACTACGATGCCGTCAAGGCCGGCGCACAATTATTCTCCGCCACGGAACGCCTGGGAGTTGCGGACGCAGAAGCAGCCATCAATGCCTGGCTCGCGGATTGGGGGGCGACTGCAGAAAAAGAAAGGCCCCGGCATCAAGGGGAGTGACACGGGGCCGAAAACGCCCTGCGATCGGTGAATATTCACAACCGTAGGGCACCCGCTCAGGGAGGAAAGCGGGAGACGTTGCAACCGTCTGCTGCTATTGACCGATGTTCCGCGTGAGAGTTCCTCGACCGCGCCATGCGGATTTGTCGAGTGGAGATCATGGGTAAGCCGATGGGGCAAAGACAGCCGCACGGGCTCGTCGAACCGTTGGTTCCGGACGGGACGACTGGCGACGCTACCGGCTCGCGCCGCTTGCCGGTCGGCGATTGCGCGCGTTACGATGCGGCCTGCCGGGAGCCGGCTGGCGCGCATCGAGCCGACGCCTAGCGCACGTCAAGCTTGCCCATGCAATTCGCCGGAAAGTTTCCCGAACGACGGCCGCGCCGCATGCGCCGCGACGATTTCTCGCGGAGGTTGATGCGCGAGCGCCGCCTCGCCGCCGAGGACTTGATCTATCCGGTCTTCGTGCAGGAAGGCGATCGGCGCGAGGATGAAGTGCCGTCCCTCCCGGGCGTCGCGCGCAAAAGCATCGATCGCCTGCTCGGCGATGCAGAACGCTGTCTGGAGCTCGGTGTGCCTGCGATCGCGTTGTTCCCGGTCATCGGCGGCGAGTTGAAATCGCTGGACGCGGCGGAGGCGTGGAATCCCGAGGGTCTCGTGCCCAGGGCCGTCCGCGCCTTGAAACGGCGATTCCCGGCACTGGGTATCATCACCGACGTCGCGCTCGATCCTTACACGAGCCATGGGCAGGACGGGATTCTCGACGCCAGCGGCTATGTCGCCAACGATCCCACCGTCGCCGCCCTGACCCGCCAGGCCCTGTGTCATGCCGAGGCCGGCGCTGACGTCGTCGCCCCTTCGGACATGATGGATGGGCGAGTGGGCGCGTTACGCGTCGCGCTCGACAAGGCGGCTTTCGACCGGCCGCGCATCCTCGCGTATTCAGCCAAGTATGCTTCGAGCTTCTACGGACCGTTCCGCGACGCGGTGGGCTCGGCGGGGAATCTCAAGGGCGGTGACAAATATACGTACCAGATGGACCCGGGGAACTCGGACGAGGCGCTGTGGGAGGTCTACCTGGATTTGCAGGAAGGCGCCGACATGGTCATGGTCAAACCCGGCCTTCCTTACCTCGACATCGTACGGCGCGTAAAAGATACTTTCGGGGTTCCAACCGCCGTCTATCAGGTAAGCGGCGAGTACGCGATGCTCAAGGCCGCGGCCCAGCGCGGCTGGCTCGATGAGCGGGCCTGCGTGCTGGAAACGCTGACGGCATTCAAGCGCGCAGGTGCCGACGCTGTGCTGACCTATTTTGCACTGTCCGCGGCGGAATGGCTGCGGATCTAGGCTCCCAACCTATACGCGGTCTTCGGTGGCGAGCAGCGCACGAAGCTGCGCCGGGGTCAGCCGTTCCTCGGCGCTCGCGCCTCGCTCACGCCGCGGACGGTTGCGTCGCTGCTGCGGGGAAAGGATCACGAGGCGTATCGTTGCCTGCGGCGATTCGACGCGCAACTGCGGCGGTTCGTCACTCCGCGGCGCCGGAACCGACGCATACGCAATTCCGGCATTGATCAGTGACAGTTCGACCGATTTGGCGTCTTCCGCCTCGAGTTCCAGCCGCACCTCGCTGTGTTCAGTTGCCCATCCGGCTGCCACTGCGCCGGTGAGCAGCGGTTTCCACCGCGACAACCTTTCCATCCAGTCCAATGCATCCAGGCGCTGGGCTCGAAGCGAAGCCGCCTGAGCCGTGCCTTGAAACAAAGTGTTGTAATCGCGCAACGCCTGTTCCACCTCCTCGTTGGCCGGCAGCGCCTCATGGTCGGGCAAGCCGAGATGGCGACAGGCCTTGCGCTTGGCGGCGTGCCAGTCGCTCAGTCCGTGCTCGGCGATCAATCGCGCCGCGGCCTGGGCAATCCGCGCCCGATTGCGTAGCGCCCGCGGCGAGTCGGTGCGAGGCACGGCAGGCTCCTAGAAAAGCTGGTTCCGGATCTCTCCCGGCGTCCTGCTGCTGCCGGGCGAGGTCAGCGCTTCATCGCGCACCCTGGGCGGGAACTCGGAGTAAAAGTATTCGGCGATGCCCCCGCGGTCCTCCGGCTCGCGCAATCCGGTTTCCGGGCTTATCTTGGCCACGATAACCCCCTCGGGTGGCTGTAATGGCCGTTCCGGTACCCCCTTGAGGACCTTGGCCATGAAGTTCATCCAGATCGGCAATGCGGCGGCGGCGCCAGTCTCGTTCGTCCCCAACGTCTTCGGCTGGTCGAACCCGATCCACG
>DASXUA010000435.1:0-2295 GCA_036505095.1 Phycisphaerae bacterium | reverse complement strand
CTCCCCTCCGGGCGCGGAGGCCCGCATTGCGTTCCACCGACCGGTGCCGGCATCTGGCCGGGAAACGGAATCAGGGTGTTGCTCCTGTCATCGGTCGAATAGACGTTGCTAATCCGGCCGAGCTGGGAAAGATTGGCCAGGCACTTGGTTTGTTTGGCCTGATCGCGCGCCTTCTTGAGCGAAGGCAGCAGGATAGCGATCAAGAGCGCGATAATCGCTATCACGACCAAAAGTTCGATCAGGGTGAAACCGCCTCGCCGGAGTGCCGCGCGACACCCGGTGTGCTTGCCTTGACTCCGCATATCGTTCGTTGCTCCCTACAGAATGGCCCCACCAGACTCCAGAATAGGAATAACGGCTATAACGACATGCGCCGCGTCGCTGCCGCTACACGGCGCTAGGGAATTATCGGCGTCGCGCTAAGCAGAGTCAAGCTATCGGTCGTTGGCGCCCTGAATACGGGCAACTTTTTGGCAAAACCCAAACTTCCCAGGTTAAATCGGATGAGCCCATCCGCGGCTTTGATCCCGGCTGGCAATCCCCAACAGAACCCCGATAATGCCGCCCGTGCGCAAACTCCAGAATACGCGAGATTTGCATTCCGGCCCGAATGAGGACGCTTATGAAGAATCGGATGAGTGTGGCCTGTCTGTTTCCAGCTTTCGCTTGGGTGCCGATCGCCGTCCTGGCGAGCGATCCGGGAAAATCCGGCCAGCCGCCGATGATCGTCGCACTGCTTGACGACGAACTGCGCTATTCGATGGAGCACCTGACGGGACCGGACGGCACCAAACCGTACTACTTGGCCTACACGATCGCCGAGAACGAGCGGGTGACCCTGTCGGCCGGGTACGGCGCGCTCGAGTCCGATGACTCGAACCGCAGCCGGCAACTCGATATCGACCTGCGCGTCGGCGATTACAAGCTGGACAACACGCACCAAATCCGGGATGGCGGGCGAAGCGGCCCGGCCGGCGGCGCGGGCTCGACCCGCATTACCATCGAGGACAACCCGGATTCCATCCGGCACGACGTCTGGCTGGCCACTGACGAAGCCTTCAAAGCCGCGCTCACGCGCTATGCGCGCGTCCAGACCGACGTGAAGGTGAAAGTGGAGGAGGAGGACAAGTCGGCCGATTTTAGCCGCGAGGAGCCCAACACCTATTACGAGCCGCGCCTGCCGCTGGCGCTCGAGCGCGACGCCCGCCGCGGCCAGCTCAAACGCGTGTCGGCCATGGCCCGCGATTTCCCGCTGGTCTACAGCGCGACCGTGGCGCTAGCCGACGAAGTGAACGGGCGCTACATGGTCACGTCGGAAGGCACACGCCTCCAGACGTCGTCCAAGCGCTGTCGCGTGTTCCTGCAAGCCTCGACCAAAGCCGAGGATGGTATGGACCTCAGTCAGACGCGCATTTTCGACGCGGCCTCCGAGGAGCGGCTGCCGGACGAGGCCGCGCTCGCCTCGGCCATGCAGCAGGTGATCGATCAGGTGCTGGCGCTGCGCGCTGCGCCGCTGGTCCAGCCCTATACCGGTCCAGCCATCTTGCGGAACCGGGCCAGCGGCGTCTTTTTTCACGAGATCTTCGGTCATCGCATCGAGGGCCACCGGCAGAAGGACGTCACGGAAGGCCAAACCTTCACCAAGAAGATCAACCAGGAGGTGCTGCCGACATTCTTGAGCGTGTATGACGATCCGACGCAGGCGCAACAGGGCGCCATCGATCTGGCCGGGTATTACCGCTTCGATGACGAGGGCGTCGCGGCGAGGCGCGTGCCCATCATCCAGGACGGTGTGCTCAAGACGTTCCTGCTTTCGCGCTCCCCGGTCGCGGGTTTCACGGCTTCGAACGGCCATGGCCGGCGGCAACCGGGACTTCCGGCAGTCTCGCGACAGGGCAACCTGATCGTCGAATCGGCCAAGTCCGTGAACTTCGACGAACTGCGCAACATACTGGTTCAGGAATGCCAGCGGCAGGGCAAGCCGTACGGGTTGCTGTTCGAGGACATCACCGGCGGGTTCACCACGACGCGCACCAGCGGCCCACAGGCTTTCAAAGTGCTGCCGATCATCGTCTATCGCGTGTACGTCGATGGCCGGCCCGATGAGCTGGTGCGCGGCGTCGATATTGTCGGGACGCCGCTCTCCTGCTTCGAGAAGATCATCGCGACCGGCAACGACGTGGACGTGTTCAACGGCGTGTGCGGAGCGGAGTCGGGTTGGGTGCCGGTCTCGGCCGTTTCGCCGAGCATTCTGGTGTCACAGATTGAGATCGAGAAACGCGAGCGCTCGCAATC
>DASXUA010000434.1:0-2149 GCA_036505095.1 Phycisphaerae bacterium | reverse complement strand
GCTATCGAAGCGCGCGATGACTTGTCCCGCCCTGACGGTTTCGCCCTCGCGGACCGTTACCTGGCGGACTTCGCCCGATACTTTGGCCTTGACCGTCGTCTGGTCGACCGGGTGCAGGGTTCCGGATAGGTGCAGCCAGCGGGTGAGCGCCTTCGGCTCGACGTAGGCCAGGTCGGCGGCCGCAAATTCGAGCGCAACCGGCGCCGAGCGGGAGCCCCCGGGCGCGGCTGCCGCGTTCCTGTTCGCCCGCAGGGCTACGCTACCTGCCAAGGCGCCCAGAACCAGGAACGCCGCCAGAACGACGAGCGTGCGCCGCGGTGTGAACCATGCTGCCATGACTGAAATCTTTCTCCCCGGACCGCCGGCCCTTGTGGGCCGGCGCTACGACCGCATTCGCGGCCTTTTCCCGCCGCCCATCGTCGCCCGTTGGATGCAGCGGGGCGTGGCGCCGGATTCAAAAAAAGAGTGCGCGAGTGTAGGCCAGACCGCGGCGCAGGGACAAGCGCGAAGCGACGAAACGCCCGCCCACAGCCCGAAAATGCCATAGTTTGCGACGAGCCGCGGCGCGCGGCGGCATGCGTGCGCACTTCGCCCCAGAATGTTAGTAACTTGTCAAGATGTCCGGTTTTGGTAACACGTTAAATGTCCGCTTTTTGCTCGACGCGCAGCGGACTCTATGCAGCTGCTTTCATTTTGATTTTGAGTTCCTTTCCGTTGGCAGCGTAGTGCGCCAAGCAGCGCGGGCCATGGAAGACGGCCAAGTTGCCGTCTGAGTATTCGTGCACGTGGACCTTCGCTTTGACGTAGTGGCAGCGATGGCGATCGGCCGGAATCTGCAAGAGCTTGTTTTGGTACGCGACACAGTTGTCAGGACGCACGACGCGTTCTTCTTGTATGCAGAGAATGTCGTTGAGGTTGCCGCCGACCCACGGCACGAAGGCCGAGCCGGTGTCGGCCGCCGGCACCGCGAACTCGCGGTTATAGGCCGGGAGGAAGCGCCGCTTCAGAAAGCGGTTGGCTGCGGCCATGTCAGTGATCGCCGCGTCGGCCAGTTCCTTCGGTAAGCGATCCTGGAGTGTGCCAAAGGCGCGCTCCGAGCGGCCTCGCGCTTCCGGCGAGTAGGCGGCAATCATCTCGATCCCGAGCTGCGTCATGGCGCGCCCGAACTGCGTGAGGTTAAGCCGATCGACTTTGCCGCCGGCGTGGGTGGTATGCCAATAGTGACTGCCACGATCGGTATACAAGCTGTTGAACAGGCCATGGCGGGCGATGACCTCGGCCACTCCGGCGAAACTGCTCATGGTGTCTTCTTCGCTCACCAGGAAGGCCGAATAGATCGCCCCGGTAGCGTCATCCAGGGTCACAATCAGATCGTGTTGCTGTCCCACCAGCCAGGCATGCCGCGAGCCGTCCTGGTGCAGCATCATGCCGATCAGCGGTTTGCGCTCCCGCTTGCGCCGATGGGCGCCGCGCCGCTTCGCCTTCGCCACCACCCCTTCCCGCTGTAGCGCCAGGCGCACGAAGTGATACGAGCGCTTGCCTTTCTGCTCCAGGTACTTGCTATAAAAGTGTTTCACCGTCCAACCCTCGTAACGGCGACGATACTGCTCCACCAGCCGCAGCACTTCATCCACCGGCGCCCGTTTCGACGATACCTGCCCCAGCCGCAGATCGATCAACCCTTCGATCCCTTCGTCTTCGTAGCGGCGGCACTGCCGCCGAAATTGCCGTTCGCAGACACCCAACAAATCGGCCGCCTCGCACTGCCTCAGCCGATGCTCGCTCCATCGGTCATACACCTCTTCAAAGCGCATGGTCCTGATCTCCTGTAACACGCTCGCCCGGCCCAAGGTCCACCTCCTTTCCAGGAGGCCAACCTTAAACCGGACATCTCATGTGTTACCTGGACCGGACATTCCTCATGTTACTAACATCACGGGCGAACGGGCTTGCTGAGCCCGGTCGTTCCGCCTATAGTCGAAGGGCCGAAAGGAGGGATTTCAATGAAGCTAATCCTCGCTTTGTGCGGCGCGGCACTCATCGCCGGCTGCTCGTCGGTGCCGGTACAGCCGGTACAAAAGGTCGAAAGCAACCAAACCTGTGACTACGCTCTGATGGCGCGGATCGAGCGCGCGTGGCAGCCGACCAT
>DASXUA010000433.1:0-12340 GCA_036505095.1 Phycisphaerae bacterium | reverse complement strand
CGGTGCTTCCGACGTTGGTCGCCGTCCAGCCGGCCGGTAGCGTCGGCGCCACGACGCCGTCGAAGTTTTCGGAGAACGTCGAAGTCGTACACGGCGCGTTGTTGCCTTGATAGACGCCGCCCTGGGCCATGCAGCCGACCGCTGTCCGCGTCGCGCAGCTTCCGTTGGGGAAGCAGCAGGCGCCCGTGACGCAGGGACTGGGCGAGCACGCCCCGCCGAGCGTCCAGACCTGGCCTGGCGCGCTGCAGTTCGCCTGCGTGGTGATCGAGCAGCTTCCGTCTGCCGCACAGCACGATCCGCTCGGCGGGCAGGGTGGATTGACTGTCGCGCACATCGAGAAGTCGCCCTGATACGTACCGCCCAGCGTGTTCGTGCAGACCGTCGGCGGCACGCCGTCCTGACAGCCGCCCTGCGGCAGGCAGCAGGCTCCGCTCACGCATGGATCGGGCGAGCAGGAACTGCCGTCTCCGTTATAAACGCCGCCCTGAATCTGGCACGCCGCCTGGGTGAGCATCTGACAGGCCATGCCGGTGATACAGCACGCGCCGGTCGGCTGCGGGCAGGTCTGCCCGCCCGATGGGCAGAACAGCCGGCTGCCGTTTTGCGTAACGCTGGTTGCGGGAACGTCAACGCCCGCGGTGCCGGTGGAGTTCTCCAGACCGGCCGCGAAGCTGGTGTTGGCCGTTGCCACAGTGAACGCGCCCCAGCGAAGCTCGACGCAGTTCGAACCCTCGTAGAGCAGGATCTCGAAGGTATTCGAGTCGGTCCCGCCAAACACCGGGATCGCCTTCCACAGAACGATGTAGCGCCGGTTCGGGGCCGTGCCGCGCACCATGTGCGTGATCGAGGAGGTCGCGACGTTCTGGTTGAGGTCCCTCATGTACGCCGCCACCATGTCGTTCGGGACCGCCGTGCTGCTCCCACCCCCGAGCGGCACGACCACGGCACGCATCTGGGTGGCGGTGGGGTTATCGTTCGTGAACTGGAGCCACCCGTTGGAATTGACGAAAATCTTGGTCTTGCCCAATCCAAAGAAGCTGAAGGTGAACGGCAGGCTGATCGCGGCGCTGGCGTTGTCGTCGCCCAGATAGAGCGGCGCGGCCGCGGGATCGGTGGAAATATCCTCCACCGCAGTCGTCCCGGGCGCGGCGGCGGCATAGGTGACTGTCCCGCAGGTCGAGTTATCGCCTTGGTAGGTGCCGCCCTGAGCCGCGCAATCAGCACTCGTCAGGACCGCACACATGCCACTCCCCAGGCAGCACGCCCCGGCCGGGCCGATGCATCCTGTATAGAGATTGGCCAAGCCACCGATGGAGAATCCAGAGGTCAAGGTTGTAGAGACGCCGGTGTTCACGCCCGGCGCAACGCGTAACGCGTAGAAGCTCCCCGCGGTGACGCTGAAGGTCAGCGACGCGGTCATGCATTTGGTGTTCAGGTTGGTGGCCAGGATCGCGTTGGTGGTGCAGGTTCCGGTCGAGGACAACTGACGGACCTGCAAGTTGACAGGGAACTGCGCCGTGACCCGGGCCGCGAACGTTCCCGACGAGACGGGCGAGAAGCGGTACCAGTCGCCGTCGAGCGTGCTGAACAGCGCGCGAGACGTGCCGCAGAAGCATACCTCACCGCCGCCGATGGTAAGGTCGCGGAAGAGGTGCGCGTTGCTGCTGTTGGGGCTGACGGTGATGGCGTCGCAGCCGTCGTTCAGCGCCGGGCCGGGCGTCGTCTCGTTATCGAGTGTTGACCCAGCACCGCACGCGGGTATGCAGTTCGAGCAGATGGCGCTCGGTGTGCACGCGACCCCATTGTCGGTGACGTTGAGCGTAATGCTGCCGGTGGTGGCACTGCTCGGCGCCACCCAGATAAAATACGTTGTGCCGGCGGCCGCGCACCAGGTCGCCGAAGCCGAAAGACTGCTGGTGCCGCACGTTGGAGCACCGTTGTCATTGCTGCCCGTGACGCGCGCTAGGCCGTCGCAGGTCCCGCACATCACGATGAGCACCGTGTCGGCGATGCCCGATCCGCAGGTGGTCGCGCTCATCGTCGTGCCGCTGCCCGCCACCGTGTACCAAACTCCTTTGCGCCCGCTGGCGCCCACCGTCTGCGTGGCGGTCGTACCGATGCTGAATCCACTGGCCGGCAGCGAGTCCTGCATCGGGTTGTAGCTCTCCGGGTTGGCCAGGTCGATCGTGGCCGTAACCGTCTGCCCTGCACCGGTATAGGGACCGGCGATAAAGGTCGCGTCCCGGCAACTGTCATTGACCGGCGCGGTGTTTGCCAAGACCTGCACGGTCAGATAACCGCCCGCGCTGCTGCCGCCGGACGTGACGGTGTAGGGCATGTTCTTGGTGCCGGTGGCGGTCCCGCTGGCAATCGTTGTCAGCAGCGAGTACACGCCGTCACCGGCGACTTCGTCCCCGCTCGCTCCTGTGTCGACAAGCACTGACGACGCCGATTGCCCGATGAGGCTCAGGTCTGCCATGACCGTGGCGCCCAGCACGTTCCCTCCGGCGCACAACCGTGGCGTGACCGTCACGAGCACGCTGCCGCCGGCGCGCACGAAATTCGGCGAGACATTGCCCCAGGCCGTCATACCGTTGCCCGCGCCGAACGCGCCGCCGGAGCTCAGGGCGCTGTTGCGCGGATTGGGCAAGCCTTGGCTCCAATCCGCTCCGCTGTTGTTTGTGTCCGTCGCGCCGCAGCCCTTGCGAAAGATAGCCAGGGTGTTCGTCGAGGTCGGAGCCAGGTTGGCAACGTTCAGGACGCCGGGGAACGGTTCGCTGCAGTTCGACGATGAGCCGTAGCCGACCGCATCCTGGATCGTGCCGGAACTAGGGACCGGTCCCGTGCAGAGCCCCACGGCGGAAAGCGTTCCGGTCGAGTTTAGGAGCGCGATCTTGGCGCCCGTCGTTGAGAGGTCCTGCCAGACGCTGGAGGACGCCGCATCCGTCGGCGGGATGGCGGCACCAAACGACGTCCCGGGCGTCGTGGTCTGGTGCAGATAGTAGCCCTTAGCGCGGATGATCCCGGTGATATTGGCCTTGGTCCACGTCGTTCCGGTGGTGGATTGATAGTGCAGCGACCATCCCAGCCCGTCGGCTGAATTCGTAACGAAATTGATGTCAGTCGCGCCGGCGTTATACAGCTCGATATAGTCTGAGCTGTACGGTGAACCGGACGTGCTGTTCGAGCCAGCGTAGACTTGGCTGATCAGTACCTGCGCTTGAGCGCTCTGCGCCGCGGTGCCGATCAGCAGCGCGACGGACAGGTACCGCGCGGCTTGGAATGACATACGAGGCATGTTCGCTTGCTCCGTTAGCCAAAGGTGTGGTTCAGAGAATCGTTTCATGGCTGACACTCAGGGTCACCACAGCGGGTCGCGTCAATTCGCCACTCACCACTCGCCGATTACGGATGGCCGTTGCGCTGGGCGGCTTCTGTCTTCTTGATCGCGTCTGATAGCGCGCTCGACAGCCCGTGTCGTCGCTCGAACTCGGCGACGTCCTTAGAGTCGATCACACCGTCGCCGTTCAAATCCGCCCGCAGGGCGACTTCCGGTGCCAGCTCGCTCACGGCCAGACGCGTTCGGACGCGTTCGGGCGGCGGCGCGCTTTGCGGCGCTGCACAATCACAGGCGTGGTACGCCAGCCAATTCGGCGCCAGCAGTGAGTAGTCCTCGCTGCCGACGTTGCCGTTGTCGGAGAAATCCCCGCCGCGCGCCGCCGAGCTCCACGGACATCCGCCGGCCGGCTCGGGCCCGCCGAACTGCGTGATCAGCAGCGTCACGTCGTTGATGTCCACGTCGCTGTCGTTGTCCGTGTCTCCGGCCAGCAGCGTCAGTGGTGACGGCGTACTGTTCGAGACGTAGCTCGTGCCGACGATCGTCAGCGCATGCGTGTCGTACAGCGTGTGCTGCTCGTCCTTCGCGCATAGCGACGTGTAGCTTCCGCACGGCACCGTGAAGCTGGCCGTGCCGCTGGCCGGGTTGCCGGTGAACATCACCGTCACGTGCTGCGCCGCCGCGCACATGCCGCCGCCGCGCGCCACGAACTTGATGCAGCGCGAGAGTCCCGCTCCCGCGTTAACGCCCGCCAGCACCACGTCGGCCGTGACGTTGTTCACCGGATTGACCGTCACCGTGAAGCTCTGCATCGACGTGTTTCCGCAATCATCGGTCGCCGAACAGTTGACCGTGGTTGTGCCGCTGGGAAATGTGGAGCCACTGGCCGGCATGCAAGTCGGCGTGACACTTGCATCGCAGTCGTCGCCGGCCGTCACCGAGTAGGTCACCACCGCCGTGCAGCCACCCGCGGCCGCGTTCACAATGATGTTCCCTGGTCCGCTGATCACCGGCGGCGTGCTGTCATCCACCGCGATGGTCTGATTGGCCGAACTCGAATTGCCACAGGCATCCGTTGCCGTCCACGTGCGCGTGATCGTACGTTCCTGCGGGCAGGCGCCCGGCGTCGTGCTGTCGGAGAAGCTGACCGTCGGCACGCTGCAGTTGTCGCTGGCGCTGGCGGCCCCACCCGTATTCGCGGGCAGATTGGTGTTGACCGTGCAACTCACCGTCGTATTCGGCGGAACCATCACGACCGGCGGCGTGTTGTCCAGTGAAAAATTCGGCGTGCCGGCCAGCGTGGTCGGCACCGGGAACCCCTCGTAACTCAACTCGCTGGCGAACGGGCCGCCCGTGTCGAACGCGACCGCCGTGGACGAGCACTGCACGTTGATCTGAAAGACCAGCGTCGCCAGCAGCGCATCCTGGTTCGTGCCATTGCTGTTGAATGTGGCCGTGCCATCCAGCCGCAGCTTCCCGACGCCCGTCTGCGCACTGGCGATCGGCTGGATGTGCAACGGGAATGGACTGCTGGTGTAACTGCTGGCGCCTCCCAAATAGTCGAGTTGATTGTCGTCGAAGGCAATGAAGGCCTGGAACCCGCTGGCGTTGCCGTTCACCAGGTTGCGCATCCAGAGTTGCACGGCGATCTGACCGTTCGTCGCGGTCACGCACGAGCCGGCGATCTCCAGCGAAAGCGTGCCCGCATCAGCCGCCTCGATCAGGCACAGCCCACTGCACCCGTCGCCGCTGACCGTGTTGCCATCATCGCACTGCTCGCCGAGTTCCAGACTGCCGTTGCCGCACTGGGCGCGCACCGCCGTCGCCGCGCACCCCATCGCGACGGCCGCCAGCCACCAACTGCCTCCAAATCGCCTGAGACATGAGCGCATGACCGCCGACCTCCAATTCCTCTGGTGCGCGCAGCGAGCGAGCATTCAAGATCCTCGCGCGCCATCGCGGACCGGGACTGCTAGGGTTGAAGCGTGCAAGAGCGCGGGCGTACGCCGCGTCGCGCGTCTGGAAGAGCAATGGCGGCCTTCTTGACTGCGGTTGGCGGCGGCACAAAGATGAGAATACACGTACGCTGTGCCTCAACACGCGTGCGGGGCGGGCCGGTGCACCTTGTTAGCCCTCGGATGACCGGCTCGCCGCTTTTTTCGGTTTCCGACCTCCTTCGCCGATTCGCTGGCTGCCCAATTACATCTGCTGCTTGCGCGTTGGCACTCAATCGCCGTCGCGTGGCCGCTTGGAAAGGACGACGATGCGCGCCCGCCACGCAAGTCTATTCTCCTTCGATAATGACGCTGCGCACCGCTGCATCGGCCCCGGAAGGTCGGCACTAGGAATCGAGCCGAGGGACGTGGTCCCGATCAACTTACGGCACGCAACGCCAACTACGCCCGGCCGCAACGCTGTTCGGGAAAAGGGGCGACTTTCCGCTCCTGCACGTCGGCTGACCTACCGGGTCCAGTCTCGTGCAGGCTAACCGTGCCGCCGCCTCTTGTCAAGAAGCAATTCGATTTTTTTGAGCGGCTGTGGGGCGGATTTTGCGTTTTTCGGGTTCAGTGCGACGTTCGGGCGGTTCGCGCTCAAGGCGCACTGAAAAGCGACAGCCGCTTGCCCTCATATCGGACGCGTCTAGTATTAAGGGGTAGCGCTTGATCGCTACGCCGCACCTGAGGCCTGCCGGACGGGGTTACCAGCGCGTACTTGAGGAATGGATGCGACTGCCGCAGACGGTCCGGGTGATGCTCTGCGCGCAGCGAACGCCAGGCACCTGGGGGTAGAGAGTGGAATGTCGCAGCGCGGATTCATCTTGTTAGTCGAAGACGACCCGCATGACGCGGAGTTGATCAACGCCGCCCTCCACGAGGAATTACCTGATTCCCAAATTCAGCGGGTCGCCGATGGCGAGCAGGCCCTCGATTTTCTCTTTCGCCGCGGAAGCTTCGCGTCCCGCTCCGGCCCGCATCCGACGGTCGTATTGCTGGACCTGAAGCTGCCGAAAATCAGCGGGCTCGAGGTGCTGGCCGCGGTGAAATCCGACCCCGTGCTCCGAGATATACCGGTGGTCACCTTCACTTCCTCACGGCAAGAGCAGGACGTGATGCGCGGCTACACGTTGGGCACAAACAGTTACGTCATCAAACCGATCGGCTTCGACGAATTCGTCGCCGCCGTCCGCCAACTCGGCGGCTTCTGGCTCAACGTGAATCACCCGCCGCCGATCTGCCAAAGTGCGGACTAAGTAGACACAGAATGATTGGTCTCGCAAATGGGTGGCATGCTTTCACGCGCAGCGGGTAAGCATGCGCGCGCGTGGGCTACTCGGCTCCTCAGTCAATTCTCAACACCCGTTGCTGGAAGTTACGAAGTACCAGGGCGCTTCCATATCTTCGTCGATCACGGTCCATTCCGGGCCGAATGGCTGCAGGTACGGGCCATGAAGATTGGTCTTGATCTGAATTTTCACATAGGCCACGTGCCCGTCGAGGAACGCGAGGTTGTGCGTGTTGAGTTTCCCGTGGGTGCCGATGACCTCCGTGGTGGTCGCGATGGACCAATCGAAGGCGCTTTCGCCAAAAGTCTCAAATCGTCCGGCGCCGCGATTGGCGTACTTTTTCCAGATGTCGATGCCTTGCCTGAACCGTCCCGTGTAGCACTGCGGCATGCAAGGACCATAAGGCGGGTAAATGGAGTTCACCGGCTCGGGCGCCACGATCCCGGGCTTCAGCTCGATCTTCCCGTCCAGGTCGAAATCCTGTGTGTTCTGCGGGAGCTGCGTCTGCGGCCACCAATAGGTGTTGATCTGGTAACTCGTGCCGACGCTGTCATAGTCGGTGTATTTGTTCGAATTGCCGGGACCGAACAACCGTTGATAAGACTTAACATCCGAAGGATCTTGAAAGAGCGGCTGGCCCTGGTCCTCCACTTCGACCATGCCATACGGCGGAATGTTCTCGACCTGCGGCGGCGCCACGTATCCCTTGTTCAGATACAGGGTCAGCGGGCGTTTGTTGGCCGGAATGCGGAACGCACCCCCGGCCGCGAACACCCAGTCAAGGTCCTTGCCCAACCAGCCTCCGTAACTCCAACTGCACCAGACAAACGGACATCCGGGCGTGGGGGGGACGTTGATGAACCCGTATATTACGGGAAACTGATTCAGCTCGAGCACGTAAGTGATGAGCGCCTTGTTGCCCTGCGACATGTTGGAGGCGCATTTGAGGCGCCGCGCCTGCTCGCGCGCATTCTTGAGCGACGGCAGCAGGATCGCGATCAGCAGCGCGATGATGAAGATGACGACCAGCAGCTCGATGAGCGTGAAGCCGCGCGAACGGGTGCATGAGGAGCGAAAAGCCCGGTTCATGCTGAAATCCTCGTCAGCCCGCCCAAGGCGGACCGGCCAAACTGAGCGCCGCGAAGTTCAGCATAACCCCTGTGCCGGGGGACGCAAGCATGTGCGCGCCCCTGGCGACGGGCACCCGCCGTTTTTCAGGGCACTCGCGCGCGCACCGGTGTGTTGCGGACGTGCTGGAGCAGGTCGTCCAGCTCGATGGGCTTCTCGATGATTTTGTAGATGGGCAAATCTCGAGCTTCACGGCGGATCAACTCGCGCGGCATCCCGCTGGTGATGATGATCTGCAAATCCGGCCAGCTTGCATGCACAAGGCGCGCGAAATCGACGCCATCGCACTCAACCTCGCGATCGTCCAGTAACCAGTCCGCGATCAGCAAGTCCGGCTCGTAGGCTTGCATGCTCTTGACGGCCTCCTTGGGGCTCGTCGCGCACCGGACTTCGTGTCCCTCTTGCGAAAGCGCCGAGACCAGCACCGCGCTGCAGGCTTGGTCATCCTCAACCACCAGAATTCGCGCCATGGCATTCCCCAAGTGAAAGGCCGCGACCCCACCGCGCCGGCACGAACTCCGCCGCGTAACGGGCATTATGACAGCGACCGTGGCGCCCGTCAAGTTTGCTGGCCAACTACCAGAATTCAGGATTCCGCCGGCCACGAAAGGGCTATTCGGCGGCCTGCGCCGGGGCGTCCGCTTCCCGTGAGGCGAGTTCGGCCCTGACCGTCGCGAGGAAGACATCGAGGTCGATCGGCTTCTGGATCACGCGGCATTTCGGTAGCCGCTGAGCCTCGCGGTCGAGGACGGCGCGTGGCATCGCGCTCACAAAGATGATCGGTGTCTGGGGCCGCAGCCCGCTCAGGTGCCGCGCCAGATCGCCGCCATCCATCACGGGATCCAGCAGGAAGTAGTCGGCGATCAGCAGTTCGGGCCAGTTACTATCAATGACATGTACGGCTTCCTTGGCGTTGGCGACCCGCCGGATCTCATGTCGCTCGGCGGTCAGCGCGTGGACCAGCATGGCACTGAAGTCGCTGTCGTCCTCAACGATAAGGATGTGCGCCACCGCCTTCTCCGCCCGGCTCCGCTAATGAGGATAGACTCTGACCCCGCACGAAGACAAGCGGCCAAGGCTTTTATCGATCTGTTGAGTCCGGCGGCACAGCAGCCTGCGGACCTGGACCTGGCGGCTCTGACGAGCTCCTGCGGACCTGCCGGGCCATGCCCGACGCACGATTCTGGACGTGGTGCGCGTGACCCGACCGGAGGTACGACGTGTCCGAGCCCCTAACGGCACGAAATCTTCGCATCCGCAGCGTGGCATGACCGTTCGGCTCCGGTCGTCACTTTTTCCAGGGTCTTTACTAGACAGCCTGCGCAGAAATAGTAAGCCGTCGAATACAGCGCCGTCGGGAGCGGCATGCGTGCCCCCGCAATTAACGGAAGTATTTCTTTGGCGAGCGGGGCTCGCGGACGGTCTCTTCACTTCACGGCCAATAGATATTCCCGGTCATCACGCGCTCGCGCAGTTCGACCATATACGGATCAATGCGTGATTCGGGCTCGTCTGGCGATGCTTCAACAAGTTCTATGCAGAGTCCAAGCATGCCGTTTTCCGCGTTACCGATGAAGGAGACGAAGCCGCCGAACTTGTAATTCTTCTTCGCAAGCCGCGTCACGCGCCGCGCATCCTCGCGAAAAAGATACCCGATTTGCTCACCTGTCTGGCGCAGTACGCGCACCGCATTCTTGTCGTATGGATTTTGGGGCTCGCGTTCAAACTTCAGTTCTTCGCCCAGCGCGCAGTTGCGGATGATCGCCTGCCGGCTCGTGCCGTCATCGTTGTCGTGGCTCTCGCCAGCGACGCTGAGTTGGTTGTGGTCGATCATGTTCGCCAAGTCCAGCGGCAGCGATGCAACGGGCGCGGTAGTCTTTCAGGAACAATGAGACGAACACGAAGAAAAGGCCTGCCGCTCCGAGGCTCATGCCCAAAGCCCATAGCGCTTCGATATCCCTTTCCACGATCGGCACGGTTCGCGCGCGCATCATCAGCGCGTAGAGACCGAAGGCGCCCAGCGCCAATGCGATGCCCAGTGCAAAGCACGCCCGTCCGCCCGGCGTCATCAGTCGTTTCTGACGGATGGCGGACGCTCCGCATTTCGGGCAGCCCAATCCGCGCGGCTCTTCTTGTTTGGAAGGAATCGAATCGGCCAGCGCCTGGATTTCAGCGACCGTGCGCGATATGAGCGAGGCGCCGCACGATGCGCAGAATCGTGAGCCATCGTTACATGCCGCGCCGCATGTCGGACATCCAATCATGTTCGCCACTCTAAAGAGTACTATTGGCGTTGCGACTTCGCCGGCTTCGCAGCGATTTTCGGGTTCGGAATCGGCACTGATAGATTCACCGGCTCGAATGGGCCGAGATTCTCTGGCTTCGTGCGCTTCCAAAGCCCTTGAAGCTCGAACGTGTCTCCCGGCTTGAGCGCAGACGTGTCAATTCCGCGGAACTGCAGAATAATGTTCCCTTGCTGCGGTACCCCCTGATATGGTGGGCGCTGACACACGATGAGGACCTCATTCGGTCCAAGCACTCGCTCGACCTTTCCGTTTTCCGGGTTTTTGGATATCGTCACCGAGAAGGGCTCCTCGTCCGACAGCCGGAAAACACCGGGCCAGTCGTTATTCTTGGTGAGCAGAAGTGTCGGGAGATAGCTGCCAGCCTGCGCCTGAAGGTCAGCAATCTTCGCTTCACACGCTTTCATGCGACCTTCGAGCGTCTTTCGTTGCTCGCGCAGCGACTTGATATAGCCGTCGCGGTCGTATACGTCGCGCTTGTTCGGCGCCTCTCGAATTTCCTTGTCCAATTCTTCCTTTCGCGACCGCGATGAAACAACCTCTGCGCTGAGCGTCACGATTCGCTTTTGCCGCTCTTCATCACCGCGGTCGAGATTTTCTTTCAGTACCTCCGCGTCCGACTTCTGGGTTGTTGGCGCCCGCTGCTGTTGCAGGGAGATGAGCGTGACGACCAATAGGGCTAGCATGGGCTGCGCTCCTCAGCATTTGTGACCTGCGCGAGGACGAAAAGCACAAACCGAACATCGCCGCTCAAGCACGCGCCAACACGTTGGCGCGTATGGCCGGGCGCGTCAAGCCGCTGCCCGGCTTGCCCGGGGGCGTGCGGTGGATAATCTGAGCGGACCGGGGCGGCGTGGCCGCCGGCCAGCGGCGCGCCAAGCGGACCGGCGGCGCGATGCTTCGCGCCTACGGCATCGCCCGCCGGACCAGCCCGGCGTAGGTGCGACATGGCCGACAATTCTCGATTGTCCCTCAACGCCAGCGCGCTCGCGAACCTACGCGCCGACCTGCATGACTTTTGGCAGCGTGAGTTGCCTATCAGGATACGCCTGACGTACATCGGACCGAATGCCGCACACGATGGCGTGGGCGACCCGCCGGACGCGAATGATGTCCCGTGGGGGCAGCCAATGGCGTTTTCGTTCGGCTTCAACGAGCGGTTCGCGATCTACGGCGATTGCCACGCCATATCGCGGTTGCAAGCCTTGGCCGAACGCGCGGGGCGGCTGGCGTGCCAATGCTCCAGCGGGGCGAACTGCGGGCGGCGTGAGCACGCCTATTTTTGGTGGACGTTGGTTTTCGACCTGGCTTGCTCCGGCGAACATCCAACGCTGCGGGCAAAGCAGCAAATATGGTTGAAGCCCGCGCGCTTCAATGGTCGAACCGTGCTTTTGCCGCGCGACCTGAACGAGCTGCGCGCGTTGAAACAGACGATGGATGACGCTGTTCCGCCTGATTGGCTCGACAAGCTCCCGGACGCGTTCCTGAGCGACATCGACAATGCCGCATTGGCCTGCCGTGACTACGCCGACGCGTGGCTCGCGAAGCTGAATGCGCGGGGCCGTCCGGACCAGCAGAAAGCCGGGGCGACAAGACCGCACAGGCGCGGCCGGCCCGCCGACACTGATCCGAAGCGCGACGCGCGGATTGCGGCGGACTGGCGGGCAAGCGATCTGCCGTCCTACCGCGACTTCGCCAACGCACGCGGTTATGCCGAGCGAGACGTGAAGCTTGCCGTCGGCCGACACAGAAAACGCGAGCAGCAACAACGGAGCGGCTGACCCCTAGCGCAGGCTCTCCGCGCGGGAAAGAATGTGTCAAGCGCCGCGAATTATTCCCGCGCAGAATCCGTCGCTAGATAACGCCTATCTTTTCCCTGCTTTCGGGTTCGGCGCCCGGGAACAAATCCCCGTGCGAATTATTCCTTCCCTACCAGCGCGCACACTTCGTGTCAGACGGCCGCGCGACGCGCGCGGCGCAACATTGGACCTGACGGAGTGTCTCGCGTGACGGACTTGGTTGAATTGTTGATATGGGGCGCGGCACTGGAGTTGGCCCTGAAGATTCCGATGTGGATGCTCCGAGAGTTGATGCCAGGCCAGGCGCCATCGAAGCTACTGGGCGGGTTCCGCAGGCGGGTGGCTCGGATGTGGGGTCGCGCCAGGCGCCGACCTGGTAGGGCAAAAGCGATGGCGAAGGCCCGATCCATAATCCGGGCGGAGCGTATCGACGGCGCCATTCTGGTGATCCGCGGGCATAAGGTATTGCTCGATACGCATCTGGCAACCT
>DASXUA010000432.1:0-7196 GCA_036505095.1 Phycisphaerae bacterium | reverse complement strand
CGCATGCGGATGAGAGGAGTCGAACCTCCACGAGCTTGCGCTCACAAGGACCTGAACCTTGCGCGTCTGCCAATTCCGCCACATCCGCGTAATCGGGCACTTTGTGGTGCAGGCATCCCGCCTGCCCGTTGTGGTGCAGGCTTCCAGCCTGCATCGTCACCGCGCGACCACCGCCTCATGAAAAAGCAGCACGCAAGGATATGCCGGATCACCGCAGTGTCAAGCCGGACCGCCTTTGGGCGGCTTGCTATCATGCGACAAAGGCCCTATGATCTAGTGATTCGATCCGAATCGTCTCTGCCATTTTTCTGGCTCCGACCTTTCTTATCGATCCACGATGTGGTCGTTTTCGCAGGCGTGTCAGCGGTGGTGCACCGCGTCGCCAGCGTGACCGGCGACATCCGAACGAGTTGGAGCCAGTCATGAAAAAGGTCTACGTCGGCAACCTGGGGCCGCTGATCACGGACGCCGAGATCAAAACGGCTTTCGCGCCCTTCGGCGAAGTTCAAAACATCACCCTGGTACTCGGTGCCTCCGGAAAAGCCCGCGGCTTTGGCTTTCTGGAGATGGAGAACGATGAGCAGGCGGCCGCGGCCATCGCCGGGATGAACGGCAAGGAGCTTAATGGCCGGGCCCTCAAGGTGAACGACGCCCGCCCACAGAAAATTCGCTCTGGTCCACCCAGCCGGCAGTACTCCGACGGACCGCGCCGCTGGTGAAGCGGCCGGCCGCGCGCCGCTCGAGCGGCCGCGCAGAATGCGAAGAATCCGTCTCCCTCTCCCTTCCGGGGAGCGGGCTGGGGTAAGGGGCGGTGACGGGGTTTTGAGGTAGTTTCCAGGAACCATTCATTCGAAAGGAATGCCTTATGTTCAACATTACCGATGCCGCCGGCCAGCGCTGTGCCGACAAGCTGGTGCGCGCCAACGCCACTGAGGACCAGTGCATGCGCCTGTTCATGGAGAAAGGCAAGCCGTCCATGCGGCTGAGTGCACCCAAGGTGGGCGAGGCCGTCTTCAAGCACAAGAAACGCAACGTCCTGGTCGTCAGCCAGGAAGTGGCCGAAGAGCTGGACGGCCGCGCCCTCGACTGGCGCAAGACGCCAGAAGGCCCGCGCTTCCGCTTCATCCGCGAGCCCAGCGACGATTGACGCTCAGCACCGCCTAATAATCACTTGGGATGCAAACAGCCCGGCATGGGCCAGCGCTGGCCGTCGAGCGGCCGGCGCGTGCCGCCGGGTTTCTTTTTACGTCGCGGGCGACATGCCCATGCGGCGCAGCCAGCGGAAATGCGAGGCCGCGGCGCCCAGGAAGCTCTTATGCGCGGCGTATCTCAGTCCAAACTCCTTGCAAGTCTGCTCGACCACCTTCGCCAGAGCCGCGTAGTGCACGTGGCAGATCTGCGGGAACAGGTGATGCTCGATCTGGAAGTTCAGCCCGCCGACCAGCCAGGAAAGCACGCGGCTGCCGCGCGCAAAATCTACGGTCGTCTGCACTTGATGTACGGCCCAGGCGCTTTCCATCCGGCCCGTATCTTCGCGCGGCATCGGAAACTCCGCCTCTTCGACGCAGTGCGCTAACTGAAAGACGACGCTCAGCGCCAGGCCCTGGACGTACGATGCCATCGCATACAGCACCAGCACGGCCCACACCGGGTGCAGCAGCATCGGGATAACGAGCGCCAGCGAGAAGAATACCACCTTGCCGGCAATGAAGATCACCAGGTCCCAGCCCTTAGGCCGGGCGAAGCGATGCTGGCCAACGCGGGCGACGACCACATCGCGGAAGTCGTCGTAAACCTGCCACTTGATCGCCAGGAAGCCATACAAAACCCACAGATACAGATGCTGCAAGCGATGAAACTTAAGGCGCTTCTGGTGCGGTGAGAGTCGGCCGAGCACGCCCAGGTTGATGTCATCGTCGTGCCCGGTAATGTTGGAGAAACTGTGGTGGATCGAATTGTGCTTGCGCGCCCAGACGTAGGAGCTGCCTCCGAGCAGATCCAGCGTAAGCGCGGTGAGCCGATTGATCCATTTGCGATCCGAGTAGGCGTGGTGCCCACCGTCGTGCTGAATGTTGAAGCCGATGGCCGCCATTGACATGCCCAGCGAGAGCGCCAGCGGCAGAGCCAGCCACCAGCTCGACGCGGCCAGCAGCAAAAGGACATACGAGGCGGCGCACCAGCCGAGAATCAGCACGGTCTTGACGTACATCTGTGGACAATCGCGCTCGCGCCGCCCGGTGCTCTGGAAGTAATGTTGGGCGCGGCGCCGCAGCTCACGATAAAAAAGATCGTTCCTGCAAAATTTCAATGTGCCGGGCACGGCCGCCGCCGGCGCCGGATGCATCGCTGTGGTCGCTGCATGGGTTGGATTCACTGTCAAAGCACTCCAAAACAAAAAAGCCGCGGGGCGGAACACCCTTAAAGGTATTCGGCCACGTCGGCTTACTCACTGACCAGCCACCCGCCGCGGCGGGTTGCCCTTCATTTAGTCTTCCGACAATCTACAGGCCTCAGCTCATTCATCGGAGCCGAGTCGGGATCAGGTTTAGCAAAGCTCTCCATCAAGCTTATTAGACGCATGCGCGGAAAGCAAGCAGATTCGTGTCGTCGGCCACGCGCGCGGTCAAAAATGGGACATCTTCTCATTCCTGCTTACGCACCGTTCCCGTAACCGGGTAGGTAACGCGTCGCGATAATTTCCAGCATGGCCGCGAAGTCCGCAGGACCGGTCTGCGGTACTTGGACCACACTTTGCAACTGGATTCGCGCGATGCTGTCAGCCGGATACATCGCCGCGAGTTTGAGCGCTTCGGCGCTAAGATCCTCGATGAACCCGTGGAAAATGAGGGTGACGACCGCCGAGGCCGTCTGTACTGCGCTGCAACTCTCGGCCACCAGTTGCGCGTAGGCGATCACCGCGAAGCACTTGCCGGCGGTGATGAGCAACCCGGCATCGGCACTGGGATGCAGCGCTGGGACGTGGTGTTCAGCAAACTGTCGGAACGCCTGCACCTGCTGCGTGAATGCCTGCATGTTGACATCGGATGACAGCCCTTCGCAGGCCTGCAAGCAGTGCGCGAAACGCACGGTTCGGGCGTTGCGGTCGCGGGCGTGCAGCCAGTACGGATTCTCGTCGGGTTTCGCCTCGCGCAAGACCAGGGAGCCCGGTGCGGCGACGTCGTCGGCGCGCTCGGCGAAATAGGGTTCGATGAATTGGGCCGTCAGCCCGAAATTGATGTGCGTGCTGCCCTCCAGCCCCGGAATGAGCTGTGCGTCTCTGAGGGCCGACTCGAAGTACGTCTCGGTTTCGAAGCCGCGCGCCCCGAGGCACTCGGACAGCAGCGCCAGCACCTTGACGCCTTCGGTGCTCACCCGTGCCTTTTGAACGGCGTTGAACAGCAGGTAGCGGCGGTCGTCGTCGCTCGCCGCCTGCAAATAATCCAGTGCGCGATAGGCGTAGAGCTTCATCGCCAACAGCCGCGCGAAGGCCAGCGCCGTCGCGGCGCGGATGTGCGGCATCTCGGTGACTGGCTTTCCGTAAAGGACTCTTTGGCGCAGGTAGACGATCGCCTCGGCGAACGCGTGCTCGCAGATGCCGACGGCACCGAATCCGAGGAAAAACTTGCCGAAGTTGACCGTGCCGAGGATGGCGTCCCAGGCTTCGCGCCCTTCGGAAATGACATCGGCCTGGGAAAAAGCGTGCTGCTTGACTTCGAACTCACCGACGAAGGCCGTGCGGACGCCGAGCGTGCGAATCTTTTGCAGATTCTGAAATGCCGGCGTCTCTTGCGGTCGCATCGCGAAGAAAACAAACGGCATCCTTCGCGCGCCGCTCGATTCCGCGTCGCCTTTCCGGG
This sequence comes from Phycisphaerae bacterium, assembly GCA_036505095.1. Classification (GTDB taxonomy): domain Bacteria; phylum Planctomycetota; class Phycisphaerae; order UBA1845; family UBA1845; genus DASXUA01. Next base: position 3,339 of record DASXUA010000432.1, on the reverse strand, counting down.
CTAGAATCGAAATGATGCCGGCCGCATTCGCATTACCGATGTAGTACTTCTTCCCGTCGGCGATCCAGCGCTCCGGACCCGCCGCGCGCGCCGTGAACTCGTTGGCGAGCAAGTCTGAGCCGTGCGCCTGTTCCGAAACCCCGAACGCGAAGAGCCCGCCGGCTTCGAGTTTCGCGATCGCTTCCCTCTTCAAGGGTTCGTTGGCACTCATCAGGATCGGAAATAGGCCCAGGAACGAGACGTGCAGACTGTAAGCATGCGCCGGACTGAAATACGCGAACACCTCCAGAAAGCGCAGCAGCCTGAAAAGGTTGAGCTGGTGCCCCCGGCTCGAGTATTCCTTGGGCGACAGAAGACTGGCGTAGAGTCCGTGCTGTGCCTGATAGTCGATCCAATCCGGGTACCATGCTTCCTGGCGATCCTCGCGCTTCAGCGCCGCCAGCCCCTTCTTCTCAAAAAAATCGACGAGCAGCCGAATGGACGGATCCTGGAGATATTCTGACGCTCCGGCAGTGAGGGAAGCCGAGTCAAAAGATTGGGGATAGAGCGCGTCGATTGAGATGGGAATTACTCCCGCGTTAAACAGCGATATGAAAAAAGTCCTTATGCCGCAACGGGCCGCTGCCGGCAGCTCGTACCCAATTCATTTTGCTGGCTCCGGGCAGCGGCGCAGGTAACTGAGCACCTCCGAGAGTTCGGCCGTGGCCAGGGCCAAACACGTGTCGGCGCCGCCGTAATAGACACGGATTGCGCCGCTCGTACTGTCCAGAATCCAGCCGCAGGGAAACACCACACCGTTGACATCTCCCTGGCGCTCGTAAGCCGCCTGCGGCGCAAAGACCCATTCGTCACTGCGGCGAAGAACCCGACAGGGGTCTTCCAAGTCCAGTAGCGCCAGCCCCAAACGGTACAAACAGCCGCCCGCGGTCTGTCGCACCCCGTGGTAGAGCAGCAACCAGCCCTCCGGCGTTTCCAGTGGAGGCGGGCTCAGTCCGATCTTGTTGGCATCCCACCAGGCGCCACGCCGTGCGTGCATCAGGATGTGGTGGTCACCCCAATGAATCAGATCCGGCGAGAAGGAAAGCCAGATGTGTGCGCCCGAACTGCCGGCCGAAACCGGTCGATGAATCATGGCGTACTGGTCCCGGAAGCGGCGCGGAAAAATGGCGGCGTCCTTGTCCTCGGGCGGCATGACCGGACCCAGTCGGGAGAAGGAGGTGAAGTCCTTCGTTCGCGCGAGTGAGACCAACGGTCCGCTCGGCGAGAACGCGGTGTAAGCGATGATCCATTCGTTGCGATCCTCGACCCAGGTTAAGCGCGGATCTTCCACGCCCCAGGCTTCTTCCGTGTAGTTGTCCGGATCGGGAGCGAAGCTGGCGCGCGAGTCGATCTGCCAATTCGACACGCCGTCGTTGCTGCGGGCCACGGTCAGGTGCGAATGGCCTCGCCGGTCCTCGACGCGCACGAGCAGGACGGTTTCGTCGCCCAACTGACAAGCGCCGGCGTTGAACACCGTGTGTGCCGGGTAGGGCCAATCGCGCGCGGTGAGGATCGGATTGGCGGAATGCCGGTGAAACAGCTCCGTGTATAGGTTGGACGCTTTTGATTCTCGAAGCACTTCGATTTCCTATCCGGCACCGGCGCCCACAGGCGGAAGGTGCTCAGACAACGTGTCCCGCAAATCAGCGTGGTTCAGTTCCGTCCACAAGTAGGCCAGCGTCGATTCCGCCCCCTGGTTCCGGTTCACGCCGGACGGTTGGAGGCCATCACGGCAGGCACCACACTCGACATCGACCAGTGGTTGTCGCAAGCTGTTCCGGCCGTGAAACCAGCCGTGCGCGCGGCGGAAGGTAGCCAGGTAGTTTTCGTCGCCCATCAGAGCAAACGCGGCCAGTGCAGCGTCGGCCATCGTGACCGCTTCCACTGGTTGCTGGTCGTAGGGAGCTTTGTCCTCGCCGTGTGAATACCAACCGCTGTTTCCCACCGGCCAAAAGACACGTTCCCCATCTCCCCGTCCCTCCTCACCGCGGGGAGACGGTGGGCAGCCCGTGGTTTCCTGGTCGAGGAACGCGAACGACGTTTGCGCCACATCGAGAAACGTCTCCTTGGGCCAACACTGCGCGGCGATGAACAGCGCATGTGGCAACACCGCGTTCGCGTAGGTCATCCGCGACTCGAACCACTGCCAGTCCGGTCGCTGCGACCGGTGGTAGCATTCCACAAGACGCTGCGCTGCGGACCAGGCCACATGCTCGAGCGGCTCAACGACTTTCACGCCCGCGACCGATAGATGTCCCCAGGCGAGAATGACATACGCCTGTGCACGCAAGCTGCGCAGATCGGCGAGCGTGGGCAGGACCGCCTCGATCAACTCGCGGGCCAGCACGCGGTAGTCATCGGGCAGACTGCTGCCAAGCACTTCGGCCAGCGCGCGCACGGCCTGGCCCTGGCAATCGCCGTCGCGGTCGGTATCCAGCCAATGGCGCTGGTAACTCAGAAGATTATGGAATCCACCGCCGGGACGACGGGCATATTCCAAGAGGCTCAGGTACGCGGTCACCCGGTTCAACATGCGTTCCTCCGGGTATCCGCACCACAAGCGCGTACAGAGCCGCAAGGCGCGCGCGTTATCGTCGGTCGTGTAGCCGCTCTCCCGCCGGGGCACGCTGTAGATGGCGTGCTGGATCAGTCCGGTCGAGTCTGTCATGCGGTCCAAATGGTCCAACGCGATCGCCCGACGCGCGTGCATCAAAGGGCTCCGAGAATGAGTTGGCCGGGCAGGCCGTTACCGCTCGGCGTCGACACCACCGAACGATAAGGCCGGTCGCGACTTTCCCCGCTCGCGGCGACCCTGGACTCGCCGCCCCCGCTCTGCGGGCCGTCGCGCAGCGACGGGTCCGCCTGCGGCGGACGCGGCGTGTCCAGGGCGACCACCCGACTGAAAAACTCCAAATACTCCCGCCCGACACTTGGCCAACGCATCGGCTTAGCGTATTCGTAAGCCTTGCGCCCGGTAGCGATCCGCAGCGCGGCGTCATTCAGCAATCGTGAAGTTGCATCCGCCAAGCCGGCGCTGTCGGCAAACGGCACGAGCAAGCCCCGGCCGTCGGCGAGCACTTCTTCCGCATAGACATAAGGCGTGCTCACGATCGCTCGGCCGGCTGCCATGGCGTACGCCAGCGTCCCGCTGGCAATCTGGTCCTTTCCCGGGTAAGGCGTGACGTACACGTCGCACGCCAGCAGGTGCTCCAGGAGCTCGGCAAGACTCAGATAACGGTTGACAAAGCGCACATGGGCAGCGACGCCCAGATCGGCAGCCAGCGCGACCAGGCGCTCGCG
>DASXUA010000431.1:0-1947 GCA_036505095.1 Phycisphaerae bacterium | reverse complement strand
GCGATGAAAAGTCTCAGCGTCCGGGAGGTCCGCAAAGAGTTGGCGCAGATCGATGAGCTGGTGTCGCGCGAAGGTGAGGTGGTTGTCACGCGCCGTGGCAAGCCGATTGCACGCCTGCTCCCACTGCGCAGCAAGCGGCAGATGCCATCACACGCCGATCTGCGTGCCAGCATGCCGCGCCTGAAGAATGGCAGCGAGAAGCTCATCCGCAGCGAGCGGGATGAGCGGTGATGGGGCCGTACCTCGACACCAGCGCACTGGCGAAGTGGTATCTCAACGAGCCGCTCTCCGAGCAGTTCGAGGCATTCATTCGAGAGCAATCTTCGGCGGCCGTCAGCCGCCTGACCGTCGTCGAGTTTCGCTGCCTGCTCGCCCGGCGGCGGCGGGTGGGCGAGATCACGAAATCCGTCGAATCGCGTGTTTACGCCTCGTTCGAGCAAGATGTTGGTGCGGGATTCCTGCAGGTGTACCCGGTTGCCGATGAACACCTGATCGCGGCGCTGAGTCTGATCACACGGCTTGGCCGGTACCCGTTGCGAACCCTGGATGCCTTGCATCTGGCGATAGCCCAAGGCATTCATTGCCGACGACTGGCCACCGCAGACAAGACCATGGCTGGTGCGGGAAAAGCGATTGGTCTGGGCGTGGCGCGTTTCTTTTAAACGTGGCGCGCCCCGGAGGCAACGTGCTCAGGTTAGGGGAATTTACCAGCGACGTTGGCATGAGGCGCCTCGAGCTGATCAAGGAAGCAGTCCCGCGCGCTGTGCGGGTCGCCTTCGGCAGCGCCAACCTTTGGGGTTCAGCTATCGGCTGGCCGGCGGCCGACGCTGCGATGCGCGCGGACGAGGTGATTCAGTGATGGATCGGCGGACATTCATGCGCGTCGTGGCGGGGAGTCTCCTGGGCACTGCGTTCGCCGCCGAGGCCCAGCAGGCGGCCAAGATCGCTCGGGTAGGCTTCCTGGCGGTCGACCTGGCCCCTAACCCCCACTTGCTCGAGGCCTTCCGTCAAGGACTGCGTGACCTCGGTTACGTCGAGGGCCGCAATGTCGTGATCGAATACCGGGATGCAGAGGGGAAGGCCGAGCGGCTCGCCGCTCTCGCGGCCGAACTGGTTGCGCTCAAGGTTGATGTCATCGTGGCCGCATCCATACTCCCCGCGCTGGCCCGCAAGGCAAGCGACCAGGACGCTCCCCATTGTCTTCGCGTCCGTTGGCGATCCGGTTTCGAGCGGGCTCGTCATCAGCCTTGCGAAGCCGGCCGGCAATGTCACGGGGTTGTCCTTCCTCGCCCCGGAACTCGTCGGCAAGCATCTGGAGCTGCTCAAGCAGGCCGTTCCGGGGATCGGTCGGGTCGCTGTCCTCTGGCAGCCGGGTTTCCTCGGCGAACGGATGGAAAGGGACCTGCTGAAGCGAGCGGAAGTCGCGGCGCAGGCGCTGGGGGTGCGACCTCAATTCGTCGCCGCACGAAACCCCGCCGACTTCGACGGGGCCTTTGCGGAGATGACCAGGGTGCGCGCGGGCGCACTGACTGTGTTGTCAAGCAGCATGTTCTTAGGTGAACGAAGACGCCTGGTAGACCTGGCAGCGAAGCACGGGCTGCCGGCAGAGTACCCATACAGGGAGTTCGTCGATGCCGGGGGCCTCATGTCCTATGGAGCGAACATCGCTGATTTGTATCGGCGCGCCGCCACTTACGTGGACAAGATCTTGAAAGGAGCCAAGCCCGGCGACCTGCCCGTTGAGCAGCCGACGAAGTTCGAGCTGGTGATCAACCTCAAAACCGCGAAAGCGCTCGGTCTCATGATTCCGCAATCACTGCTGCTGCGTGCGGACCAGGTGATCCAGTGATCTTCCATCGTCGTCAGTGCCGCTCAGCGGGCGCGCGCCGGAGAAGACGCGTCCTATGGGACCAGCGGGTTGCGAAACTCCAGACCGCGGAAGCGGCT
>DASXUA010000430.1:0-2568 GCA_036505095.1 Phycisphaerae bacterium | reverse complement strand
GTGGATTTGAGGTTTACCACGGCCCGCGGCGCGGCCGAATCCATCGCGCGCGACGCCATCGACTCACGCCCGGCCGATCGCACGCTGTGCCTGGTCCCCTGCGGCGGCGACGGCACGATTCAGGAAGTGGTCAATGCCATGTTGGTGCCTGGCGCAACGGCGTCGGACCGCGTGATCCTCGGCGTCGCTCCCGGCGGCCGTTGCAACGACTTCGCTTCCGCCTTCGGCATTCGACCCGATGCGCGCCAGATTGCCGAAGTCTTGCGCGCCGGCCACACCGAGCAAATCGACGTAGGCCGTGTCAACGAGCGCTGCTTCTGCACCGTCGCCGCGCTGGGCTTCGATGCGGCCGTCGCCCGCTTCGTGAATCAAATGAAAATGCCGCTGGTCGGCACGCCGGCGTACGTCTACGGCGTCCTGCGCGTGCTCTTCCGCTACGATGCCGTCCCCATGCGCTTGACCCTCGGAACCCCTCGCGGAAACGAGCGGGTCATCGATGGCCCCGTCTTTCTCGCTGCCACCGCCAACACCGAATCCTATGGCGGAAAAATGCGCATCGCCCCCGGCGCCAGCCCGCGCGACGGCCAACTGGATCTATGCCTCGTGTCCGAAATCAGCCGCGGGCGTGTATTGCGGCTGCTGCATCGCGTGCTCAAGGGCCGGCATACGGAACTTCCCGAGATCGAAATGATCCGCACACCGTCGCTGCGGATCGAATCGGCCACCCCTCAGGAAATCTGGGCCGACGGCGAATTCCACGCCACCACCCCGGCGACCATCGAAGTGCTTCCCGGCGCCCTGCGGATGCTTGTGCCACGGCAGGACTCAGAGGAACTGAGGATCTGAGACAGCTCTTATCAACGATCTCCTCAGTTTCTCAGTTCCTCAGAGTCCAACTCGCCGCGGACTATTTCAACACACCGTCGCGCTGTGCCAGCCGCTTCGCCAGCGACACGCCCGAATTCAGCGCACCTTCCATGTACCCTACGAACTTGTAGCACGCATGCTCGCCCGCGAAGTGCAGCCGCCCCAGGCCTTTGCGCAGGATCGGCCCCACCGTCGTCACCTGCCCCGGCGCCGCAAAAGAATAACTCGCCATCGTCCAGTTATCGCCGGGCCAATCCATGAACCGCGCCTTGACGAATTGCTCTGAAAACGCCGGATAGAACTTCTTCAACTCGGCCGCGTACGCCCGGTCGAGCGCCTCGCCCCGCCGGCTGCGGCAGGCCTCGGCCGCCGGACCGCCGGAAAAACACGTCAGCCCGATGTTCTCGTCGCCCGGCTGATTGTCGGTGCTCTCCCACGTCATGCTGACGTCGCCATCGCCCAGCGCATCGGCCGACAGCCCCGCCTCTTTCCAGAAGCGCTGCTTCACCGCTGTCAGGTATTTCACGTTGACACCCATCTGCGGCTTCAGTGTTGACGGCAGGTCGGGTTCGAAATGGATCTTGCCCCACGTGCTGGGCGGCACCGCCAGCACAACCTCATCGGCCTCCAGCGTACGCCCATCCGAACACTTGATCACCACGCGATCATCCTGCACCGTCACGTCGGTGACTGGCAGCCCGATGCGCAGCCGCTGTTCGCCGATCTCGCTCGCCAGTTTTTTCGCAAGCTGCTGATTGCCGCCCTTGCAGCGATAGACCTCCGTCTCAGTCCAGTATTTGTCCAGCCCGCCGCCTTTGACAGCGGTGAGCATGCCGAGATAGCTCTGCTTGCTCGTCGCCACGCCATTGTCGGCCGTGAGCTGCACCGTGATCCCGCGCTTGCAGAGTGGCGAGACCTCCTGCTTCTCGACCCACTCGGCCACGGGCCGCTTGTCGAGTGCCGCCGCGTCCTCGCTCTTCCACGGTTCATCAGGGTCGATCTTCTCAGCGTCGGCGTTCATGTTGCCCAGCGCCGCTTCCATTTCCTCGTACAGTTTCTTCGCCGTTTCCGTGTCGAGCTTTTTGCCTTCAAGGACGATGGGAGCTTCCAGGTCGTCGGCCTCGGTCACGTCGAGGAACTCGAGCCCGAACTTGGAGGCATACGCCACCCACGTGGGATGATTGGAGCCGATGAGTTCCCCGCCACCCTCGACATTGCGGTCCTTGATGAAATCCGAAAAGCTCACCACGCGCCCGCCGACGCGATTGCGCGCCTCGAGCACCGTCACGTCATATCCGGCCGCCAGCAGCTCAAACGCACACGCCAGCCCCGAGAACCCGGCGCCGATCACGACGACGCGTTTGCCCTTCGGTTTGGTGGTTTGCAGCAGCCCGAAAACCGGCGAGTTGCTGATCAACAGCCCACCCGCCGCCGCCAGCGTGCCCTTGAGCATCTCGCGCCGCGTGATCGGATCCACCTTCGGCCCGAAGCGCTGCGCCAGCCGAGCGTATAGTGATCGTGACACTTGCCAACCCCTCCTGACGAATTGGACTCAGAGACGCTGAGGAACTGAGAGAGCATTGCTAAAGAAGAATCTCAGTCCCTCAGTCGCTCTGAGTCCGGAATTCTGAACCCTGAACCCTTTACTCGTCGTTCGTCGGCCCGACGCAAATCAACCACAGTTTCACGAAATTGACGATC
>DASXUA010000429.1:0-19972 GCA_036505095.1 Phycisphaerae bacterium | reverse complement strand
GATATTCGCGTGCACTGGCGCGCGAGGTGGCGGGTGAGAACATCCAGGTGAACATCCTGGCGCCGAACATGACCGAGACCGACCTGCTCGCGATGCTGCCGGGAATGATCGTGAAAAGGATCGCGGCCGGGCGCCCGGCGGCGCGCAACCTGGAGCCGATCGAGGTGGCCCAGGCGATTGCGTTCCTAGTTTCGCAGTGGTCGAATGGCATGACCGGGCAGAAGCTCGTATTGAATCTGGGCGAGCCCCCATTCGCGTAAATGACCGCGCAGATTAGAGACTTGAGTGCCCTGCGGGCGTGCTTGACCGAATGGCTCCCGGCGCCTGTGGCCGGCGAACAGGTGCGCCGCATCCTGGCTCAGATCATCGCGCGCGACCCTGAGGCGGCGCTGCGACTGATCGATCAGGAACTCAACGCCGGGCACGCAGACTTGGTCGGGCCGGAAGCCTCGGCGGAGCTGATTCGCGAGTTAGTGCCTTCGTCGCCGGAGCGTGCGAACGCGCTCCGTGCAAAGGCAGTGGCGCTGTGGCCCGCGCATCCGGCGGTCTGCTGCGCGGCGGCCGAATTGGCGGCCGCCCAAGCCGATTGGACGGAGGCGCTGGCTTCGGCCGAGCACGCTCTGACACGCGAACCGCGTCACCCAGCGGCGCTGCGTCTGGCGGCGGACGCGCAGGGCGAATTGGGCCGAACTACCGAGGCCGTCGCGCGCTATGCGGCGCTGCTGGAGGTCGATCGCTCGCCAAACACGGCGGCCGCGGTGATGGCGCGCCTCGATCGGCTCGTCGACGCGGCGCGCGAACGTTTCGAATGGCCGGCGGGTTTCGGAACCGCGCGCGTGGCCGTCATCGGCAATATCACCACGAACTTCCTCGTCCAGGCGCTGCGGGCCGCCTGCCTGATCGAAGGGTGGTACACGCGCGTCTGGGCCGGCGGCTTCGATCTGTATCGACAGGAGCTGCTCGATCCAGCGAGTGGCCTTTACACGTCCGATGCGCAGGTCATCCTGCTGGTCCTCGATTGGCGCGAGCTGGTTCGCATGGCGTATCGGGCGAACCTGTCATCCGATCCGGCCTCCGTGAGGACCCAGATCGACGCGGAAGTCGACCAGCTCACGGCACTCCTCTCGCAATTCCGCAGCCGCAGCCAGGCCAGCGTGCTGGTCACCGGCCCGATTTCGCCCAGCCAGACGCCGCTGGGTGTATTGGATGCCGCGCACGAACGCGGCTTAGAAGGGCATTTCGCTTATTTGCGAACCCGTCTGGGCGAGAAGCTGCATCCGATCGGCGGCGTCTACGTGCAGCAGACCGATCGAATTCTGAGCGGCGTCGGCAAGCAAGTGGCGCTGAGCGCCAAGATGGACTACCTGGCGCGCATGCCTTACAGCCCCCAAGGTCTGGACGTGCTGGCGCGCGACATGGCCAGCTTCGTGCGGCAGGCGCGCGGCAAGTCGAAAAAGTGTCTGGTCCTCGATCTGGATAACACGTTGTGGGGCGGCATCATCGGCGAGGATGGGCTCAGCGGCATCAAGCTCGGTCCGGACGGGGTCGGCCGCGCCTACCTGGACTTCCAGCATGAAATCCTGCGGCTGCATCAGCAGGGCGTGATCCTGGCGATCTGCAGCAAGAACAACGAGCAGGACGTCGCTGAGGTCTTCCAGAAACACCCGCACATGGTGCTCAGACCCGAGCACTTCGCGGCGGTGCGCATCAACTGGCAGGACAAGCCGGCGAACCTGCGCGCGCTGGCTGACGAAATCAACATCGGTATCGATTCGCTGGTCGTCCTGGACGACAACCCCGTGGAGCGCGGCGCCATCCGGCAGCTTGTACCGCAGGTACTGGTGCCGGATTTGCCGCGCGATCCCGTGGACTTCCCCGAGTTCCTGCGCGGGCTGACATGTTTTCAGTCGTTGCAGCTTACGGAGGAGGACCTGCAGCGCGGGCGATTCTACGCCGATGAGCGGCGCCGCCAGATCCTGCAGAAACAGGCGGGCAGCATCGAGGAATATCTGGCCGCGCTGGAGATGGTGGTAAACATCCGACCGATCGACGACTTCACGCAGCCGCGCATCGTGCAACTCATCAACCGCACCAACCAGTTCAATTTGACCGCCCGGCGCTACAGCGAAACGGACGTGCAGCGGATGCGCTGGTCGGCGGACCACTTCGTCTTCTCGCTGGGGCTGGAAGATCGCTACGGCGACAACGGGATCGTGGGCGTCGCGATCCTGTGGCTGACCGCAGCGGACGACCGTCCGCGCGCCGCGATCATCGACTCGCTCCTGATGAGCTGCCGCATCCTGGGCCGCAACGTCGAGCGGGCCTTTCTGGGATACCTGGCGGAATTCGCCGCGCGGCTGGATGCGGCTTACATCGAGGGGCAGTACATTCCCTCCGATAAGAATGCGCAGGTGGCCGATTTTTATCCGCGCCATGGCTTCGCGGTGATCGAGCCGCGCGGAAGCATGCAGCGCTGGCGTTTTGCATGCCGGGACGCGCGCATCGAACGGCCGCCTTATATCCGGATTCTGGACGGGTCAGCGGCGGTGAGCTGATGATGAACGAAGCACTACGCAAGCTTCTGGCCGACGTGTTCGGCGTCAAGCCCGAGAAAATCAGCGAGCGCGATTCCCACGAAACCATACCGGCCTGGGATTCGTTGCGGCACCTGCAGATGGTCATGGCGCTGGAGCAACAGTACGGAATACAGATCGACACGGAGCAGATCGCGAACATCAAGTCCGTGGCCGACGTGGTGCGACTGGTTGAAACCGCGCGCGGATCCGGTGGAGGATAAGCAGCAAGGCCGGTGAGCTTGCGAGCGCCGTCACCCCGGTCGAGCGCCGGAACTGCCGTATGCGATGGGTAGCGAGGGGCCCCGGGCATGACCGTCGCGGTTGACGCGCCGACACCCCTGCGGTTGCGGACGAATCTGCTGTGGACACTGCTCAGCAACGGCACCTACAACCTCGCGCAGCTCGGGATGGTGGTCGTGCTCGCCAAGTTGACGCGCGACGCGGGCAAAGAACTTATAGGAGTGTACGAGTTGGCGCTGGCGCTGGCGACGCCGGTCGTGGCACTCTCCAGCCTGCAACTGCGTACGGCGATCGCGACGGATCGGCGCCGTGAGTTTCACTTCGGACATTATCTGGCGCTGCGGATTATCGGGACCGGCGCAGCGGCGCTGGTTATCTGCGGGTTGTCTCTGGCACGCGGCGGGCCGCCGCTGACCGTGCTGGTGCTGGTGGTGCTGGGGTTGCTGCGTTGTGTGGACGCGCTGAGCGACATCGTTCACGGGCTGTTTCAGCAGCATGAACGCATGGACCTGAGCGCCAAACGGCAACTCGGGCGCGCCCTCGGCGCGTTGGCGATCCTCGCGCTGGCCTTGGCTGCGCTGCGCGGGCGCTTGTCGCCGCTCGCCACCCTGCTGTGCGCCGCGCTGGCACTGCTGGTGTTTTCGGTCAGCGTGCTGTTGGGCTGGGAATATCACGCGGCCGGCAAGCTGCTGCGACGCGATTTGGAGGCCGCCGCGCCGGTTCGGCCTCTCTGGGAGCGGTCAGCTCTGAAGCGACTGGCATGGCTCACGCTTCCACTCGGCATCAGTGTCATGCTGGTCACCTTTACGAGCTCGATCCCGCGGTTGCTGACGGAGCACTATCTGGGCGTGGCGGCACTCGGCGTCCTGGGTCCCTTGTTATACCTGCCGGCCGTTGGCCAACTGCTGGTCGGTTCGTTCGGACTGGCGGCGGGACCGCGCCTGGCCGACAGTTTTCTGGCTCGCGACCTGCAAGCGTTTGATCGCCTGGTGCTGCAGATGACCGTGTTCGCCGCGCTGCTGGGCGGCGCTGGACTGTTGGTAGCGGTGCTGTTCGGACGGGTATTGCTCACTTGGGTCTATCGGCCTGAGTATGCCGAGTTCGCGCCAGTGTTGGTCGTCCTGATGGCGGCCGGCGCGATCAGCTTGGTCGCCTCAGTGCTGGGCTTCAGCGTGACCGCCACGCGCCGCTTCCACGCGCAGATTTGGGGCCTGGCGGTCACGGCCTTGGCGGCGCTGGCTGCTGGGATTGTTCTGATTCCACGCTTCGGCCTGCCAGGCGCAGCATATGCCGTGAGTGTGGCCGCGACGGTGCAAGTTCTGACGCTGTGGGTGACGCTCGTGGCACTTCGCCGCGCGTGCCGGCCTGAGGGCGGCGCAACGATCAAATCCGGAGCCGAAAAGCGATGAAGAGCAACCTCGTGGCGGGTATGGTGGGCGTGGGCTACTGGGGGCGAAACGTCCTGCGAAACTTGGCGCTCGCCAGGCGCTGCACGGTCAAGTACATCTGTGACCTGGATGAGGCGGCGCTCGCCAGACAGAGCCGGTTGTATCCGCAGGCGACCGCGATCAACGATTATCAAACGCTGCTCGCCGATCCGGAAGTGGACGCCGTGGTCATCGCAACGGCGGCCACCTCGCACTTTGAGCTGGCCAGCGCGGCGCTGGCGCGCGGAAAGCACGTCTTCGTCGAGAAGCCGATGACCGTCCGGGCCGCCGATTCGATCAAGCTGGTCGCGCAGGCCACGGCGGCCGGCAAGAAGCTGATGGTCGGGCATCTACTTGAACACCATCCCGCCTTCGCAGCGCTGCAGCGGATGGCCGCGGAAGGCGAAATCGGTAGCATCTATTACATGTACACGCAGCGGGTCAACCTCGGAGTCGTGCGGCACGATGAGAGCGCCTGGTGGTCGCTGGCCCCGCACGACATCTCGGTGATCTGCCGGCTTTTCGAGGCCGACCCGATCTCGGTCTCGGCCGTCGGGCAGTCGTACCTGCAAAAGGGCATCGAGGACGTCGTCTTCGCCACGCTGCGCTTCGCCGACGGCCGCATGGGGCACATCCACGTTTCATGGCTCGATCCGCACAAGATTCGCAAGATGACCATCGTGGGCACGCGCAAGATGGTCACGTGGGACGACATGTCGGCCGGCGAAAAGATCTGGATTTACGATAAGGGCGCAGCGGTCGCGCCGGCGGTCGAGACCTACGCGGACGCCATTACGCTGCGGACCGGGGACATCGTGATTCCGAAGATTCCCGCCTCGGAGCCGCTGAACCAGGAAATCCAGCATTTCATCGACTGCATCCTGGACAACAAGCCGATCTTGACTGACGGCGCCGACGGCCTGCGGGTCGTGCGGGTGCTGGAGGCCGGGCAGCGGTCGCTTGAACAGGGGGGACGCATGATCGATCCCCAACAGGTGAACTGATGGCGGACGTCAAGGAATACTTCGTCCACGAATCAAGCTACGTCGATGAGCCGGTCACCATCGGCGCCGGCACGAAGATCTGGCATTTCTGTCACGTTATGAGCGGCGCCGTGATCGGCCGCAATTGCAGCATCGGGCAGAACGTCTTCGTCGGCCGGCGCACCCGCATGGGCGATAACTGCAAGATTCAGAATAACGTTTCCATTTACGACTGCGTCGAGTTGGAGGACAACGTTTTTTGCGGGCCCAGCATGGTCTTCACCAACGTGATCAATCCACGCTGCGAAGTGAACCGCAAGGAAGAGTACATGTGGACGCGTGTGCGGCGCGGCGCGACGATTGGCGCTAACGCGACGATCGTCTGTGGCACAACCCTGGAGGAGTATGCGTTCATCGCGGCCGGCAGCGTTGTGACCAAGGATGTTCCGGCTTATGCTCTGGTGGTCGGCGTACCGGGCCGCGTGATCGGCTGGATGAGCCGGCACGGCCAGCGGCTGTCGTTCGACGCGAACGGCTCGGCCGTCTGTGCTGCCACGGGGGCAAAGTATCGCCGCCTCGCACCGCAACAGGTGGAATACGTCGGCCACTAATCCCAGACGAATTCCCGCGACGCGGACGCGAAAGCAAGTCTTGGCTTGGAGACGTGATTGAAGGTGCCGCTGCTGGATCTGAAGGCCCAATATGCGACCATCCGGGCGGAGGTGCGCGCCGCGATTGATGAAGTGTGCGATGCCCAGCACTTCATCCTCGGACCGCAGGTCGAGGGCCTGGAGCGCGAGATCGCCGAGTACTGCGGCGTGCGGCATGCCATCGGCGTCTCCAGCGGCAGCGACGCGCTGCTCGCGGCGCTGATGGCGCGCCACATCGGCCCGGGCGACGAGGTGATTACCACGCCCTTCACGTTCTTCGCCACCGCCGGCGCCATCGCGCGGCTGGGCGCTCGACCGGTACTCGTCGATATCCGGCCGGCTTGTTTCAACATCGATCCGGCGCGAATCGAAGCGGTGATCACGCCACGCACCCGCGCGCTCATGCCGGTGGATCTCTTCGGTCAGCCGTGCGAAATACGCCGCATCATCGAGATCGCCAGCCGTCACCACCTGTTCGTCGTGCAGGACTCGGCCCAGACGATCGGCGGCCAACACCATGGAAAACGGGTTGGCCAGTATGCACACATCACGACCTTCAGCTTCTTCCCCAGCAAGAACCTGGGTGGATTCGGCGATGGCGGCATGATCGTGACGGATGACGACGAGTTGGCCGAGGCCTGCCGCATCATTCGCGTGCATGGCAGCCAGCCGAAGTATTACTATCGCCGCATCGGCGGCAATTTCCGGCTCGACGCGCTTCAGGCCGCAATTCTGCGCGTCAAGCTCAAGTATCTGGACGGCTGGAGCCGCCAGCGCCGTCAAAACGCGGCCTACTACGATCGGCGATTCGCCGGCACGCCGGTCGTCACGCCGACCGTGTACCCGCACAACGAGTCGATCTACAACCAGTACACTATCCGCATTCCCGGCGGCCGGCGCGATTCCGTCGCGGCCCACCTGAAGGAGAAGGGCATCGGCTGTGAAATCTACTACCCGGTTCCCCTGCACATGCAGGACTGTTTCGCCTATCTGGGTCACAAGGCGGGTGATTTCCCCGAATCCGAGGCGGCGGCGCGCGAGGTCTTGAGCCTGCCGATCTATCCTGAATTGACCGAACCGCAGATGGAAGCCGTGGCGTCGGCGGTGCTTGAGGCGGTGAGACAGTGATTCGCACCGATCCTCCGTCGTGCGCGGCACCGGGCGCGGGTTGGCCGGTGAGCGCTGAGATGGCCGAGCCGCGCGCTCAAGCTGGAACCCCCGGATCCGGTCCGTTGCTGTTTCGCGGAGAGGCCGTACCGCCGGGCGCGGCGATCGCTGCGAACAGCGTGCGGCGTAACGCGGCCTGGATGGTGGTCGGCAATCTCGCAACGGCGCTGACGCAGTGCGGGATCCTGATGGTGCTGAGTAAGCTCGGATCGGAATACATCCAGGGTCGATTCAGCCTGTGCATGAGCATTGCGGCGCCCTTATCAATCTTCCTGTCGCTCAATCTGCGGGTCTTGATGGTCACCGATGTCGAGGAGCGCTTCACGTTTGAGGATTACCTGTCCGTGCGGGCCTGGTCGTGCCTGTTGATGGTGCCGGCCGCCGTCGCGATCGGCGCATGGTTGCTGTGGCGCGGCGCCTACGATGCCAACTTTGTGATCGTGCTGGCGGCGGTGGCGGGGTTCAAGGCGCTCGAATGGATTTCAGATATCTGTTACGCCGCCTTCCAGAAGCGGCAACGGATGGAGTTCACGGCCATCAGCCAGACGTTACGGGCGGGCCTGGTGCTCGTGGCGATGCTGGTCGCCATGCTGCTGACACACAGCTTGATCGTGGCCACGTTCGCCTGGCTGACGGTATCCGCGGCGATGGCGCTGGGTTACGACCTGCGCAACGCGCGGCGCTTCTACCCCGCCCGAGGAACGGTCCGCGCGCAACGCGGCTGGCAGATTTGCCGGGAGGCGATCCCGCTGGTCATCACGATCGTGCTGTTGAGCGTGAATGCCAACATGAGTGGCTACGTCATCGCGGCCCACTGCAGCGAAGCGGAAGTCGGCTACTTTACGGCCATGAATTATGTTGTGCAGGCGCTCGGGCTGGTCTTCGTGGCGCTCGGTACGGCGGCGATGCCGAAGATGGCCGAGTATTACCAGACCTGCCCGGCCGCACTGGCACCGCTGCTCGTCAAGGCCGGGTTGGCGACGACCGCCATCGCTGGGGCAGCCTTCGTGGCGTCGCTGCTGTTCGGACGCTGGTTCCTAAGACTGGCGTACCGTCCGCAGTACGCCGAGCACGTTGAGGTGCTATGGATCCTGTCGGGCGGGAGCATTCTGGTGGGTCTCTCGTCCCTCAGCGGCTATGCGGCGACGGCCTGCCGCGCTTTCCGGACCGGTGCGGTGACATGGGGTGTCATTGTGCTGGTGACGCTGGTCGGCGGGATCGTACTGGTGCCGCGCTGGGGAATCGTGGGTGCGGCTTGGGCGAACGTCGCCTCGAACGCGGTAGCGTTCCTGCTGATGACGGCGATTGCGATTATGGCCGGGCGGCATCGAGCGCGCGTGCTTCGTCAGCACCGCGTTCCAGCCGATAACGGAAGTATCTGAATCCGCTGCGCCTGTCAGAAGCCACGCGCCGGCAACAGTTCGGCGGGTACCGATCGGCGCCGGTTGGGCTGAGGGAGCCTGTCACATGAGGATTACCGATTCGAACGTGTTCATCACGGGCGGAGCCGGCTTCATCGGTTCAACCCTGATCGGACGGCTGATTGAAGACAACCGCGTCACGATCTACGACAACTTTTCGCGCGATTCGATCTCCCAGCGCCCTTACGCGCAGCACCCCAATCTGCGGAAGATCCGCGGTGACGTACTGGACCTGCCGGCGCTGACGGCGGCGATGGACGGCGCGCAGATCGTCGTGCACTGCGCCGCGATCGCGGGCATCGACACGGTCGCTAGGAGCGCGACGACCACCATGCGCGTCAACATGCTCGGGACGGCGAACGCGCTCGAAGCCGCCAGGAATCACAAGAATTTGCGCCGCTTCGTGGACTTCTCCACGAGCGAAGTATTCGGCTCGCTGGCGTTTGGTTCGGAAGAGGGCGACACGACGCAGATTGGCGCCGTCGGGGAGGCCCGCTGGACCTACGCGGTGAGCAAGCTGGCCGGCGAGCACCTGGCCAAGGCCTATCACCATGAGTTCGGCCTACCGACGGTTTGCGTCCGGCCATTCAATGTCTATGGCCCGGGCCAGGTGGGCGAAGGCGCCATCAGCACCTTCATCCAGCGCGCCCTGCGAAATCAGGATATCACCATCTATAACCAGGGAAACCAAATCCGGGCCTGGTGTTACATCGATGATTTTGTCGATGGTCTGATGCTGGCGCTCACCCACCCGGCCGCCGTGGGCGAGTCGTTCAACATTGGCAACGCGCGCGCGGTCATCACGGTGTACGGTCTGGCGCAGACGGTCGTGCGCGTGCTCGGTTCCTCGTCGAAGATCCTGTTCGCCGAGCGGGAGTTCCCGGACATCCAACTGCGCGTTCCGAGCGTCAGTAAAGCGAAGAATTTGCTCGGCTTTTCCGCCAAGGTCGATCTAGAAGAAGGCATTCGACGCACGGCCGAGTATTTTCGGAAGGCTGCCTCGTGACCCGCGTGCAAATTCCGCTGGCCAAACCGCTGTTCGATGAGCGCGAGGTCGAAGCTGTCCGGCGCGTGCTGGCCAGCGGGTGGGTCGTGCAGGGGCCGGAGGTCGAGGCCTTTGAACAGGCGGTCGCCGTCATGCATCGCGCGCGGCACTGCATCGCGGTCACGTCCGGTACGACGGCGTTGCATCTGTGTTACCTGGCGTTGGGCATCGGACCGGGCGACGCGGTGTTCATCCCCAGCTTCGCGTGGCCATCCGCGGCCAACATGGCCGTCATGTGCGGCGCGCGACCGGTATATGTCGACGTCCTGCCGGGCACGTACAACATCGACCCGGCCGACCTGCGCCGGCGTATCGCGGAGTGCACCACGCATGGATGGGGAAGGCCACGTGCGGTCGTGCCGGTGCATGAGTTCGGCCTTGCTTCCGACCTCGCCTCGGTCGGCGAGATCGCCCGCCAGCACGGGATGGAACTGATCGAGGATGGCGCCTGCGCGCTCGGGGCGACGTACCACGGACGGCCGGTCGGCACATTCGGCCGACTGGGCGTCTTCAGCTTTCACCCGCGCAAGGCGGTCACCACGGGCGAAGGCGGGGCCGTGGTGACCAACGACGACGCACTGGCCGAGCGCTGTCGAATGCTGCGAAATCACGGGCAGGTCTTTGCGGAGGGGCGGCGCGACTTCGTCGAGGCGGCCAACAACTACCGCATGACCGAGATTCAGGCTGCCATCGGGCGGGTGCAGTTGGAGAAGTTCCCGGAAATATTAGCAACCCGGCGGCGCCTGGTGGCAGGTTATCTCGCTCGGCTGTCCGATCTGCGCGGCGCGAGGCTGCCGACCGCCGATCGAGAGCACACCTGGCAGACGTTCATGGTGGTTCTGGACGATGACCAAGATCGAGACGATGTAGTCAAACGTCTGAGCGCACGAGGCATCGGCGCCGGCGCGGGTTCAGTTGCCGGTCACGCTGCGAAAGTGTATCGGCAGCGCTACGGCTACACCGATTCCGACCTGCCCGTCTCGTTGCGACTCGACCGGCAGGGCTTGGCTCTGCCCCTGCATGCCTCGATGACGGACGCGGAGATCGACTTGTGCACTCAAGCGCTCGCTGCTGAGCTACGGGCCTAAGGTCTAAATCGGTGTGGCACGCCAAGCGAAGCGCGGCCATGCCGTGCGGCGCATTCCCGCGCTTCGCTTGTGCATGCCATCCATCGCCGCGACATGGTGGTGTTGCCACGGATCGCGCACACGCTGTTGGATAGATGACTGACACACCCATCGTCATCCTGGGGACCGGCGGCAACTGCCTCGATATTCTGGACATGCTGCGGGCGCTGAATCGTCCGTGCGCTGGCTTTCTTGACGATGACCCGGATTTGTGGAACCAGAGCATCGACGGCCTGCATGTGCTAGGCCCGCTTTCGATGGCCGCCGAGCTGGGCGACTGTTCACTCGTGAACGGGATCGGTAGCCCGGCCAGCTTTCGCGATAAGGAGGCCATCATCCGGTCGTGCGGCCTCCCGGCCGAACGGTTCACGACAGTCGTGCATCCAACTGCCAGCGTGTCGCCAACGGCTGTCCTCGGGCGCGGAACGGTCTTGATGGCCCACGTGACCGTTGGCAGCCACGCCCGGCTCGGAGACCACGTGATGGTTCTGTCGAACTCCGTGGTGAATCACGACGCGGCCATCGGCGACTATTCGTGTCTAGCGTCGGGCGTGTCGGTATCTGGGCGAGTCGTCGTCGGCCGGTCGTGCTACCTGGGCACGAACAGCTCAATGATCGGAGATGTGTCAATCGGCGACGGCGCGATGATCGGGATGGGAAGCGTGGTGCTCGATGACGTAGCGGCCCAGACGGTGGTTGCCGGCAACCCAGCCAAGCGGCTGCATCAGTCGGTCGCGGTCTGACCGAGATGACGCGCGCGGTGCAGCAGGTCATGCCCACCGACCAGGTCCAGACACACTACGATCGGCACCCGTTTGACAACTTTACGGACGCGTCGCTGGCTCGGCTGCAGGAGCAGACGCTGCTGGGCCGCACCCTTAAGGAGCATTCCCGAGTCGGGGCGATGCAGGTCGACGTTGGCTGCGGGACCGGCAAAGTCATCGCGCTGCTCGAGCGCTGCGGGCAGGGACGGCTGGTCGGCGTGGATCTGTCGCCGCATTCGCTTCAGCGGGTGCGGCAGAGGAGTCCAAGCACCCGCCTGCTGCGCGCGTCGGCCCTGGCGTTGCCGCTGTCGTCCCGGGCCACAGCGCTGGTGGTTACGGAGGGCGTCATCCATCACACCCCGGACGCGCACGCCGCGTTTCGCGAGTGTGCCCGGATCGTTGCTCCTGGTGGCCATCTCTTTGTCGGCGTTTACAATGCCGATGACCGCTATCGGTTCTCGTATCAGGTTATCGGCCGCTTATTCCGCTGGATTGGGTCGTCGCGACTGGGCAGCGCCGTCCTGCGGGTTCTCATCATACCCCTCTGGTATGTGTACTTTTGTTATCTGCGTGCCTGGGTTACGTCCGGGTCGATCAGCAAGCTCACGTACGGGCGCAGCATCAATCTATTCTACGATCGATACATGGTTCCACGTGCGTCGTTCCACACGACCGAGCAGCTAACGGCCTGGGGTGGTGAGTGCGGGTTGGAAGTCGTGGCCTCTGCGCAGCGGGGGTCAATGCTGGAAGTGTTGTTCCGAAGGCCAGAAGACGGAAAGGACAGGATGGATGATCACACTGGGTCTTAATCACTCTAATGATTCCGCCGCTGCGCTGGTGGTCGACGGCCAGCCCGTGGCGGCCGTGTTGGAGGAACGTCTCGACCGCGTCAAGCACTCGACGGCCTTTCCGCAGCAGGCCATGAACTTCTGCCTGACGCGCGGCAAGGTCACGCTGGCCGACCTCGATCAGGTGGCCTTTTTCTGGAACCCCGGCATCCACCTGACGGCCTTCAAGGCCTCCCAGGCTTCGGTCTGGCGGCACCACAGTGAGTACCTGACCACGCTGCCGTACTGGCTGGTGTCGCGCTGGCCACAGCGGCCACAGGACCGCCGCGTGACGCGCATGACGCAGGAGATCTACCTGGACGGCGCCAAGCGGCCGCTGCACATCGAGTATGTCAACCACCACCTCACGCACGTGGCAGCAGCGTTCTTCTGCTCGCCCTACGAGACGGCCGCGGTCCTCACCATCGATGGTTATGGCGAGCGGGTCAGTTGCCTGGGGGCGCATGGGAAGGGTTTGAAGACCGACGTGCTCTTCGAGGTCGAGTTTCCACACACGTTGGGGTCGGTCTATTCGGCCGTGACGCAATGGCTGGGCTTCCTGCCCAACTGCGACGAGGGCAAGACGATGGGGCTGGCGCCGTACGGCGCAACAGACTATCTCGAGGACTTCCGCCGCATCTTCCGGCTGACGGAGGACGGGCTTTATCGGGTAGACGGCGAGATGTTCACGCTCGGTCTGGAGCGGCCGCGGCGCTTCTCGCCGGCCTTCGAAAAGCGCTTCGGCCCGGCCCGCGCGACGAACGATCCGATCGAAGACCGGCATCGGGCCGTGGCGGCCAGCCTGCAGACGGCGGTCGAGGAAGTCATGATCCACATGACTCGTCATCTGCTGAAGCGCACCGGGGAGCGGCGGTTGTGCATGGCGGGTGGCGTGGCCCTCAACTGTGTGGCCAACGGCAAGCTGGCCGAAGCGCTCGATCTCGAGCACCTGTACGTGCAACCAGCCGCCGGCGATGGTGGATCCTCATTGGGCGCCGCGCTCTGGGTACAGCACGCACTGAATGGTGTTCCGCGCGGCGCGCCAATGCTGCATGACTTCCTCGGGCCGAGCTATACCAACGAAGAGATCGTCCAGTTCCTCGACATCGGCGGGCTGCCCTACTACACCCCGGACCATCTGAACGCGCACATCGCCCGCCGGCTGGCCAACGGCGAGATCGTGGGCTGGTTCTCCGAAGGGGCCGAGTACGGCCCGCGCTCGCTGGGCAATCGCAGCATTCTGGCCGACCCGCGCAATCCCGGGATGAAGGACCACCTGAACAAACGCGTCAAGCACCGCGAGGCCTTCCGGCCCTTCGCCCCGTCGGCGCTGGCGGAACGGGCCCATGACATTTTCGATTTCAAGGGCGACTCGCCCTTCATGCTGCGGGCCCATCCGGTCAAACCGGCTTGGCGCGAGCGCTTGCCGGCCATCACGCACGTCGACGGTTCCGCTCGGATCCAGACCGTCAACAAGACGGTGCACGGGCGCTACCACGCGCTGATCTCGGCCTTCGAGAAGGAGACGGGTGTGCCGGTGATCGTGAATACGTCGTTCAACATCAAGGGCGAGCCGATCGTGACCACGCCGGCCGACGCCGTCAAATGTTATTTGACGACCGGAATCGATACTCTGGTGATGGGTGATATCGTGATGTCCAAGAAGCAGGCCTGACATGCACGTCCTGTTGGTGGTCAACGAGATGGTGTTGGGCGGCGCCGAGCGTTACGCGATTGACCTGGCGAACAGCCTGGTGCAAAAGGGCGCGACGGTGACGCTGAGTTTTGACGGTCCGGTCAAGCACGTTCCCGGACCGGTAAACCAGGTCCGTCGTCTGAAGCCGGGCCGGAGCATGCGTCAAGGCCTGGGCTTGCTCAGGCTGGCGCTGGATCTGCCTGTCGGTGGGCGCATCGCGCGCTATATTCGGGCCGCGAAAGTCGACGTGGTCAATACGGTCATGCTCGACACCGGCATCTGGGCGTGGCTGGCTGGGCGGCTACAGGGCGTGCCCGTCTTCTACACGCCGACGCAGGTGCTCGCCAACTACTGCCGCCTTGAGAGCAAGCTGGTCAGTACCCGGCCCGGCGTGGCTTTCATCAATGGCATTCGCGCCCGGTTCATCGCGCTCTCGCGATATTATGGTTGGGAACTCGCGCATCTCGCCAAGGTGCCGGAGTCGCGTATCCGCGTGGCCAGCCTGGGTACCGATCTGGCGGCATTCGCCCCCCGTGCGGCGAACCCCGCGTTACGCCGATCCCTGGGCCTGGCAGACGGGCCGGTCCTAGGCACGATCGCGCGGCTGTACCGCGTCAAGGGCCACCATAAGGTGCTGGCGTCCATGCCCGCGCTCCTGCGCGAGTGCCCCCATGCGCAGTACCTGCTGGTCGGAGATGGCTGCGAGCGTGCCGCGCTCGAGCAACAGGCGGTTGAGTTGGGAGTGCGGAAAAACTGTATCTTCACCGGCTGGCGCACCGATACGCCCGAACTGATGGCGCTATGCGATGTATACGTGCAATCCACCGACGGTCCCAACCTCGGCTTGGCGGCGCTGCAGGCACTGGCGCAGGCCAAGCCGCTGGTCGCCTTCGCAAAGGACAGCCTCGAACAGCGCATGGCGGCCGATACGGTTCGAGAAGGAATCAACGGCCATATCGTGCCCACCGACGACCCACAGCTTGCGGGCCGCACGATCGGGCGACTGCTCGCCGATCGCGCAGCGCTGCAGCGGATGGGCGAAGAATCACGACGGCTGGCGCAGAGCGAATTTGACTGGCAAGCACACGCGGCACGCGTGCTTGAGATTTACGAGGAGGCGCTGCGCTCGTAGGATCGCTATTCGCGAGCGGATCCGGCGCAGTGGCATGCTATGACGACAGCGACTCAGCTTCCGAACTCGGCATCGGCATTCGACCTGGCGGCACCGCCCGCCGGCCGCCAGCACGCCGGGCACACCAAACGCCTGACGCCGGGCGTGAACATCACGATTGCATGCGTGGTCGTCCTGGTGACCACGATCTACTTTGCCGTCGTTTCGCCCGACTGCCGCCACTGGTTTCTGCTTCCCACCGCGGTCGTGGGCGTCATCCTGGCGCCAGATCTGATCGCGTGGGTTCGCGGGCAAGTCGACACCTTTGATCCGCTGCCATTCGTCGCCGGAACGGGTTTTATAGGGTATTATCTGGCCCCGATCCTGCACCGGTACTGGGGCCTTTACGACCCGAACCTGAACGCGATCGTCGATTTCTGGCCGCGCCGCTTCGGACAGTTCACGGCGCTGCTCATTCCGGCGGTCGTTCTGTACAAACTGGGTCACCGCGCCACATTCAACCGCCGCAGGCCACCCAAGGCGTTCTGGGAGATCGACAACCGCAGGTTCGTCGGCAACTTGACGGCGGCGCTGCTGATCAGTGCAGCCGCAGCGCTCTACATCCAAGTTCATTTCCAGGGGTTTCACACGGAAGCCAGTCTCAGCGCGGAGGTTGCCAGCCAGATTGGCACCGTGGCCTGGCTCATGGCGCTGGAGCAACCGCTCGGATTCCTGCTGGTCCTGGGCGTTGTGCAGCTCATCGTCATTTCGACCCGGGCTAGGCCGCTCCTCGTAGCGCTGGTGCTGCTGGTATCCTTGTCCGTGCTGCAGTTCCTGCTGGTGGGATACCGCGGCAGTCGAACAGCGACCCTGTCTGCAGTCCTGCTGACCGCGGGCATCATCCACTATCGCCTGCGCCCCTTCGCTGTCCGGCATGCGGTGGTCGGGCTGATCGCGATGTGCGTGTTCATGTACTTCTATGGTTTCTTCAAGAAGTTGGGTTCGGCCGGATTCGAGGCCCTGGAGAGTTCCGAGGCCCGCGCCGCGCTGGAAGAGCAGACCGGCTTTTCATTCGAGGCCATGGTGCTCGGCGACCTGGCCCGAGCAGACGTGCAGGCGTTCGCCCTCTATCGCATCGTGCATGACCGTGACTACCGTTACCGCTGGGGCGCTAGCTATCTGTATAATGTGCTGGAGTTCATCCCCCGGGCCGTCTGGAGGTCGAAGCCGATGGCGGTTCTACCCGAGGCCCAAACCGATATCGAGTACGGCGAGGGGAGCTATGAGCCGCAAGTGTTCCAATCCGTCAAAGTCTACGGACTGCCGGGCGAAGCCATGCTCAATTTCGGCCTCTGGGGTGTCCCGCTCATGTTTTTCCTATACGGACTCGCGTTTGGCTGGTATCGCGGTCGAGTCTTCGAGTGGGATCCCCGCGACGCGCGTTTCATCCTGGTGCCTTTGATGACTTACATTGCCATGTCATTCTGGGTCGGGAATTCAGATAATGCCATATTCGCATTGCTGGTCAATGGGGCACTCCCGTTCCTCGTTATTCTGAATTCCGTCAGGCGCGTTCCGCTTGCTGCGCACATGCCAGAGCTGCAGGATTGGCCACCGCCTGCGCCTTCCCACAGGCCCTGAATCACGCCCTCCACAGACATAGTCCAGTGCCTCGACGCAAACATACACTGATCGTCGTCGTTGCCATTCGATCCCGATCAAATGCGGCAACTGAAGCACGAGTTCTGGTCGTATTTGCGTGACTACACGGACCATTGGTCCGAACCCACGCGGCGCAACGGCCGCTGATTGCCGGTTCGCGAGATCAAGACATGTGCGGAATTGCAGGCATCTGGGGTGAGCCCGATGAAGCGCGTCTCTGGCGCGCGGTACGCACGCTGAAGCACCGCGGTCCGGACGACGAGGGCATCTGGATGGACCGCGCCACCGGCGTGGGCATCGGCATGCGCCGGCTGTCGATCATCGATCTGGCGGGCGGGCACCAGCCGCTGAGCAACGAGGACGGCACCGTCTGGATCGTCTTTAACGGCGAGATTTACAACTACGTCGAGCTGCGCGACGACCTGATCGCCAAGGGGCACCGCTTCACTACGCACAGCGACACCGAGACGATCGTCCACCTTTACGAGGAAGTCGGCGCCGATTTCCCGAAGCACCTGCGCGGCATGTTCGGCGTGGCGCTGTGGGACGGGCGCCGGCGACAGCTTGTGTTGGCGCGCGACCGGCTCGGCAAGAAGCCGCTGTATTACAGCGAGGCCCACGGCGAGTTCTGCTTCGGCTCGGAAATCAAAGCGGTCGCGGCCGCGCTGGGCGGCGGCCTGACGATCGACGACCAGTCGCTCGTGGACTATCTGGCCTGGGGCATGGTGCCGGCGCCCGCTACGATCTATCGCGAGATTCGCGCGGTGCCCGCGGCGCACGCGATGGTGGTGCGCGAACGTCGCGTCGTGTCGCAAGAGCGCTATTGGCGTCTGGAGACCGGCCCGAAGATCGACCTCACCACCGAAGAGGCGACCGAGCAGATCGACGCCACGCTGCAGGAAGCCACGCGGCTGCGATTGCGATCCGACGTACCCGTCGGCGCCTTTCTTTCAGGCGGGATCGACAGCGGTCTGGTGACGGCGCTGGCCGCGCGCCAGTATCCGGGCAAGCTGCTGACCGTTTCGATCGGCTTCGAGGAGGGCGCCTTCGACGAGCGCCCGCTCGCCCGGCAGGTGGCTGAGCGCTACGGGACCGATCATCACGAGGTGGTCGTGCGTCCTGATGCGGCCAATATCCTGCCGCTGATCGCGGCGGCGTTTGATCAACCCTTCGCGAACACGTCAGCGATTCCAAACTACTATGTCGCGCAGGCGGCGCACCAGCATCTGAAGGTAGTGCTGACCGGTGACGGCGGCGACGAAATCCTGGCGGGCTACCGGCGCTACGTCGCGGCCCGCATCAATGCGTTTCTGTCCTGGACGGACAATCGGGTCGGGCGGGCGCTATGGAAGGGCTTACGGGCGCTCATGCCGCGGCCGCGCAGCTTCCGCACGAATTACGCGTTCATGCAGCGGCTCGTCTGCGGCCTGGCCGCTGACCCGGTGGATCGACATATGCTATGGGTGCAGGACGCGCTGCTGCGCGACGCGCTGGCGCAACTCGGCAATGGGTCCGGCTGGCTGCAGCGCACGCAGCCGGCCGAGCGCCTCGCGGCCGAGCTGCTCGACGATTATCGCGACGCCGGCTACGTCGACCGCATGATGGCCGTGGATGCGCGCACCGTGCTGATCGACAACTTGAACCTCAAGCTGGATATCTGCACCATGCAGCACAGCCTCGAGGCCCGCTGCCCGCTGCTGGATCACGTGTTGATCGAGCTGGTCGCGCGATTGCCCGAGCACGTCAAGCTGCCCGGCCGCCAGACCAAGCCGCTCTTGCGTAAGGTGGCCGAGCGCTATCTGCCGCCCGACGTGTGCGTGGCTCCCAAGCGCGGCTTTGAAATTCCGCTGCTGAAATGGTTGGAAACGGACATGCGCGAATTGCGTGATGATGTGATTCTCTCGCCGACCGGGCTGCTGGCCGAGCGCTTCGACCGCACGGCCCTCGAGCGGCTGGTGCACCGGCGCATGCCGATCGAACGCTCGCGTTGGTCGCAACAGGTCATCGTGTTGCTGATGCTGGGCATCTGGGATCGCTACGTGCGCCCCGCGGCGGTCGCCCCGTCGGTCGAGAGCGAACTTCCGGCTCTTCAAACTTCAGCCGAGCGCTGAGAATGAACGCGCTGAACACTGAAAACTGAACACCTGAACACTCGTATGGCACACTACATCCTCGGCGTCCATGACGGTCACAACGCGTCAGCCGCGATTCTCAAAAATGGCGAGCTGCTCTTTGCCATTCAGGAGGAACGCGTCAGTGGGATCAAGAATCATAACGGCTTTCCTTTCAAATCAATCAAGGCCTGCCTCGACTTCGCCGGAATCGGCCCACCGGACGTGGCACAGCTCGCGCTGGCGACCCTGCGACGCACGCCCACAGGGCAGCGCTCCACCGACATGGCCGTCGCGTTCCGCCGCGACGCCACGCTCTACGGAATGGCTCGCCGCCTGGCTTGGTCCCTGGGCGTCCGGCTGCTGCCGAACCTGGGCGCCGCCGAGCGGATTCGGGCCGCCGAATCGCTGGGCTTCAAGGCCGACCAGGTGCAGCGCTACGATCATCATCTGGGCCACGCCGCCACGGCCTACTTCGCCATGCGCGAGGATCCTCGTACCAAATACCTAGTCGTCACGATCGACGGTATGGGCGACCTGACCTGCTGCACGATCAACATCGCCGAAGCCGGGCGCATTACCGCGATCGCGCGAACACCCTTCACCGATTCGCTCGGCACCATCTATGCCTTCATCACCGGCGCCATGGGCTTCGTGCCGCTCGAGCACGAGTACAAGCTCATGGGCATGGCCCCTTATGCGGCCGAAAAATATGCGCGGCACGTCGCCGATCAGTTTCACGCGCTGCTGCGGGTTGATGAGGATGCGTTGCGTTTCCGGCGCAGCACGTGGGAGCCGACCTTCTGCTACAACCGCCGGCTCAAGGACTTGATCAGTGGCCTGCGCTTCGACAACGTGTGCGCGGGCTTGCAGCTCTTTACCGAAGACTTGATGGTGCAGTTGATCCAGGCCGCGATTCGCAAGACGGGCATTCGTCGGGTGCTGTGCGCCGGCGGCGTGTTCATGAACGTCAAGGCCAACAAGCGGATCATGGAGATGCCCGAGGTCGATTACCTGGCGGTGGCGCCCTCGTCCGGTGATGAAACCATGTGCATGGGGATCGCCTGGTATGCCCACACGCTGACCGGGGGGGCAGGTGCGGCCGCCGGGATTCCGCCGCTCGGACGGTTTTTCCTGGGGAGCGAT
Source organism: Phycisphaerae bacterium (assembly GCA_036505095.1). GTDB lineage: Bacteria > Planctomycetota > Phycisphaerae > UBA1845 > UBA1845 > DASXUA01. The sequence goes on along the minus strand of DASXUA010000429.1, from coordinate 19 downwards.
GTGCACGACGATGACGCGG
>DASXUA010000428.1:0-2851 GCA_036505095.1 Phycisphaerae bacterium | reverse complement strand
AAGCCATGCCACCCACGTGCACGGCGCGCGACCGCAAGAAGTATAGCCGCCGGCAGAGCGGCGGCTACCAGCCAGAGGCTGAGGGAGATCAGCATGCCGTCCTCGAAACGATGATACTTGTCGATGAGAATGAGGGAGATCAATTGCACGGAAGGCACCTGCACCATCGAGGCCGTCGCCACGTCGGCCAGTGAGAGTGCGGCCACGATCGCCGCGCCGCATACGAGAATGGGAAGCGCTGCGGCCAGTCGGATGCGCGCGGTAACGGTCAACTCGCCGGCGCCGTCGCTGCGCGCCTGCTCGACGAGATCGCGCCCGGTCGCCGCGAGCGCCAGCCAGGACGCCAGCACTCCGACCCAGGCGTACCGCGCCAGGTAGGCGATGACGACTATCGGCCAGCCGCCATAGATTACGTTGACGGGTCGATAGGCCGCGAGAAGCGCCTCACCGATCAGCGCGCCGGGCAGCAGCCCGAACAGCAGCGTCCACACGCCCATCCATCTGGCCACTCGCTGCCACACCACGACTCCGGCTCCGAGCAGCGCGGCCAGCATACCGGCCACGCCGGCCACAACGGCTGACTCGAGCAGCGCCCCGTGATACGTCCGCCATGCCAGCGCCATCGGTCCGGCCACGCCCGGCGCAGCGCCACTTCTGGGATGCACGAACATCTTCGCGAGCAGCGCCGACAGCGGAATTGCGACAGTCACGACCAGCAGGATCGTGCTGACGACCGCGAGGGATTTGGCGCCGGTCGTACCCGAAGGTGCACCGGTTTCAGAGGACATCGGAACCGACCTGCGCCGCAAGATGACGGCCGCCAGCCCGACGGAAGTGGCGATCAGCACGACCATCGGCAACGCCGGCGCGACCACCTCGACGGGCTGCTTCGCCGTGCTGGCCCAGCCCAGCAACTCCGTAGCGTAGACGATCAATCCGCAGGCATGCGGCACCGTGTATTCTCCGCAGAACAGCGCGAACAGGATGACCGCACAAGCTGCCAACTGACCGCCCAGCGTGATGCGCGCGACGCGCAGAAAGGCGCGCGCCGGCGTGGTCTCCAGCACGGCCGACTCGAATGCGCTGCGCGCCAGCTTCTGCCAGGCCGCGCCCAGGACCAGCGCCGGAATCGGCCATGACCAGCTTGCCCACAGCAGCACGCACATCCACCAGCGGCGCGGCATGTCGAGCGAAATGCTCGACCAACCCAGCACTTTCTGCCAGCCGAACACCAGCACCATCGGCGGCAGCAGCAGCGGAATCGCCAGCAGGACGGGTGGTCCGCTTCCGCGCGCCCGTCCCACGACGTACGCACCCGGCAGGGACAGGACGATAGTCGCCGCGGCCGCGGCTGCCGCCAGTTTCACCGTGAACCACAGCAGCGACCATTGTCGCGCGGTCATCAACGCGGTCTCGGTTGGCTGACCCAACGCGGCCAGGCTACGAATGGCCAGCGCGAACGTTGGGATGAGCACCGCCAGAACAAAGAGGACCACGCCAATGAACGGAAGCAACAGGTTGGAAGCGCGCCGAATCACTATGGGCATGCACAAATCACCGGAGGAGAATTTCCCGTGTCAGCCTGGCGGCCGCTTCCATCTGCTCGGCAATCTTATCGTAGGGTACGTGCGTCTCGGGCGGCAATTCGGCCCCGAGTTCGCGGCGCAGCGCCGGCCGCACGGGAATATTACGCGAGGCGCTGTGAAACAGCAGCCGCTCGGTCTCGGCCGATGCGAGGAATTCCACCAGCTTCCTAGCGGCATCGCGGTGCGGGCATCCGCGGATTACGCCCATCGAGGTGGGGATCAGCAGCGTCCCGCCGTCGCCGAGATCGATATAGCGCAGCTCCAGCGACGCTCCGTCCTTCTGCGCCTCCCATACGTCATCGGTATCCGTCAGGCAGAAATGCGCCTGGCCATGAATAACTTCGCGTACGGCGGCGCTATTGCCGTCGACGATTGTCGCGTGATGCGCGTGCAGTGCCGTCAGAAAATCGCGGGTCTGCGATTCGCCCCACGAGGCCAGCATGGCGGCCACATGGCCGTGCGTGGTGCCAAAGAGCGGATTGGCGATGGCAAAATGCGCTGCGAATTCTGGCCGCGCCAGATCCGCAAGTTTCTGCGGAAGCTGCTCAGCGCTCATGCGTTTAGGATCGAACGCCAGCACGCGCGCCCGCAGTCCCACGGCAAACCAGCGTCCCTGCGGGTCGCGGTAGCGCTCCGGAATATCGCCCGCACTGCCCGGCCCGTCGCCTGCGCCCCACGGCTCCAGCAATCCATCGCGCGCCAACAGCAGCGTGTTGAACAGCTCCCCCGACCAGAACACATCTGCCCGCGGCCGATCCTTCTCGATGCGGATTCGATTCACCAGCCCGGTGGTCTTGCCGGCCTCGGAGTCAAAGATCGCCTCAACGCGTACCTCGGTCCGCTTCGTAAATTCGTCGAGCACTTGCCGCGCGAAAGTCTCATCAACGCTCGTGTAGACCACGGCCGCCGACCCATCTGCGCCACGCAGCGCGCTGGAAGGTTCCACCTTTCGGCACGCGCTTGCCAGAAGAATTGCTGCGACTGGAATGGCAGTAACACGGACGCGGATCATTACGGCCTGCGCGTTCGGGAAGGAGTGCGCGGACCCCAACACCGATAACCGCCGAGGCGCAGAGAGCGCAGAGCAGGCCTCCAATAGAAACCCTCTCTGCGTCCTTTGCGTCGCTGCGGTGGGTTCAGGGCGAATCTAAACACAATCCAACTCAGCGGGCGTACTCCACCGCGCGCACCTCGCGCAGCACGGTCACCTTCACTTCGCCGGGATAGGTCATCTCCTCCTGCACGCGCTTGGCGATGTCGCGGGC
>DASXUA010000427.1:0-7978 GCA_036505095.1 Phycisphaerae bacterium | reverse complement strand
AGACTAGCGCCGCGCCGCAGCTCCTGCAAGATCTCCAGTAACGGCCGCGCGCTCGCAACGGCGTGCGCGATCACGGCCTGCTCGCACTCGCTCGCGTGCGCCAGCACTTCTTCGAAGGTTCGCATCTCCACCACGACCGGCAAATGCGCGCGGTGACATTGCTTGCAGGCCTCGATCGCCGTCCGTTGCCAGCGGGCGTTCTGACCGGGCGCGGCGCGCACCACGCTGTGCTGGCAAGTCATCGGCCACAATTCGGCCACGCCGAGTTCGGTGCACTTCTCGATCAAGAACGATTGCCGCTGCGCCTTCGGCATCGCGACCGCGAGAATCAGGCGGGTCGCCGTCGCAGCGGCCTGACCGCTTACGGCCTCGATGGCCACGCGCGCTCCGCCGCGCGTGATCTGTGTCAAGGCCCCATAGGCCACGTTGCCCGCACCGTCGAAAACCGCGACCCGGTCGCCCTTACGCAACCGCAAGGGTCCGGCCGCATGCCGAAACTCCTTCTCTGGCAACTCAACCGAGCCGCCGGTGATTCTCGGGCAATAAAACCACGGCACGTGCATCGGCGCATTATGACCGTTAGGCGACTGGCAGCGAAGTCCAAGAGCGAGTGGCATGTCCGCCGCAGGCCGATCCGCCCGTGGCGGACTTTCACGCGGAGCGGGTAAGCATGCAGAGCGCTGCGCATGGCTACCCGGCCCAAGCCGTGAAGCCATGCCACTCGACACGCTCTTGCAAGTCAAACCCGCCATCGGCCGATAAGATGCTTGCTATGGCCGAATCCCGTTCTGATCGCCCGGCGCCCTCCGGCGTGCCTCCCGAAGTCGTTCCCGACCAGACGATCGATTCGACCATCGATCAAATGACCGAGGCGGCCGCCACCCTGAGCCACGGCGTTGGCGCCGACGCGCTCCCCACGTCGCCCACTCCAGATCCCCTTGGGCTTGCGGCCGTCGATGCCGAGGCCGCCGCCCAACTCGATCAGCAACTCGCCCAGACGGAGCAACTGCTCGATGCCACTCGACAGGAACTCGGCGCGGCCGGTGATCCGCCGCCCTCCGGCTCTGTAGGCACCGGTGCCCCCGAGATCGATGCGGACTCGCCGGGCGGCTCAGGGCCCGCGCCCGCGCCCGCCCAGCCGGCGGCGACCGCGATCTCCGACGACGAAGTTCGAAACCTCGTGGATGCCGAACTGGAGGCGCGCGCCGCAATCCCGCCACCCCGCACATCGCCCGGCCTGCGCGTGGCAAGCGTCGCCGTGGCCGTGCTCGAACTGCTCGACCGTCCCTTCGCGCGCCTGAGCGGTTCCGTCCGGCATCTGATCGGCTGGTGCGCCATCGCCACGCTGGCCATCGCGCTCACCGCGATCCTGCTGTCCTACATCTGAGCGCGGCGCGCCAATCCTTGGCGCGGGCATGCGACACGGGTAGTCTTCGCGTGTGCGCACTTACCCTGCAATAATCTGGCTTGCGCCGGCTCTCCTGCATTCGACGCTGATGGGCTGTGCTGCCCCTCACGGCGACGCTGCGCTGGCCGTCTCGACCATCCTCCATCAGCAGGCCGACGACTGGAACCGCGGCGATATCGAATCGTTCATGTCGCATTACTGGAAGAGTGACGCGCTGACCTTCAGCGCGGCCGGCGAGACGCAACGCGGCTGGAACGCGACTATGGCCCGCTATCGCCACAAATATCCGACGCCGCAAGCCATGGGCCGTCTCACCTTTTCCAACTTGCAGATCGAGCCGCTCGCGCCCGACGCCGTGCTCGTGCTCGGTGAGTGGCAGGTCGCTCGTCAGAATGAGAAATTTGGCGGCAACTTCACGCTTATCTTCCGCAAGCTCGCCGGCGGGTGGGTGATCGTCCACGACCACACGTCCAGCAAGCCGACGGACGCTCATCTGTAGCGTCGGGGCTTGTCCCCGGCGCAGAATGGTTGACGCGCTCCGGCGCGCCGCCCACAAGGGGCGACGCTACAGCGCGAAGGCGCGCGCGCCGTCTGAAGCCTGCGTGACGTAGGCCTCGACGGTGGCCCCACTGCGTTCCAGGACCTCCCGGACGACGAACTCAGTAAACTCATCAGCCGCATCACGCTGCACGAGATGCAGCGTGCAGCCACCCCAGCCCGCGCCCGTCAAGCGACTCCCCAGACATGCCCGCTGCTCGTCGGCCACTTCGCAAATCAAATCCAGGCGCTCCGTGCTGTTCTCGAAATTCACGCGCGAACTACTGTGCGACTCGCGCATCAGGGCTCCGAGCCGCGCCACGTTACCGCCGAGCAAGGCCGCGACCGCCTGGAGGACACGGGCATGCTCGCCGATCACATGCCGCGCCCGGCGGCGCAGAACCGGTTCGAGTGCATGTTCGACGCGTCCGAATAGTTCGAGGCTGATCTGACAAAGATGCGCGGGCGGGTGCGGCAAAGTCAGCACAAGCTGCTCGAACGCCCGTTCGCATTCCCTGCGGCGCTCATTATAGCGCGAGGCCGACAGACTGCGTGGCGTGCGTGAATCGACGATCACGATCGCCGGCGTCGCCTCCTGCTTTTGCGCCAGCGGCACCGTCGTTCCGCTCCCCAGCGCGGAATCCAGCACAAGCAGCGCCCCTTGTTTGCCGTGAATCGAGGTAAACGGGTCCAGCAGCCCGCAGCGCACGCCGAGGCCGACGTGCTCGGCCTGCTGCATCAATTGCGCCAGCTTGTGCAGCGTCAGAGCCGCCGCCGGCATGTCACCCGGGGCCTGCTTGCACACCAATTGTTCGGCCAGCTTCGCGGTGGAAACGGTCAGCGCGGCTGAACTACTCAGGCCGGCCGCGATCGGTATGTTGCCCAGCACGACCGCGTCAAACACGACGGTCGGGACGTTCTCCCGCCGCAGGCAGTACAGCGCGGCGCCGATCAGATCCCCCCAATCCACCCCCAGCGACGGCGGTGCCGCGCTGCCATCCGGCAACTCAAACTCAAGGGTCTGCTTGAAATCCAGTGAGTAGACGCGCACCCGCCGGCCGTCATTCGGCGCGCCCACCATGCAGATGTGCCGGTCGATCGCTGCCGCCAGCACCGCGCCGCCGTTGTAATCCGTGTGATTGCCGAGAATCTCGACGCGCCCCGGCGCCAGCGCCGCCGCCGTCGGGCGGCGCTGATAAATCGATTGGAAGGCGCTGATCGCACGTTCGATCATCCGGGAATCCTCACTGCCCCGGCCGAGCATCGAACTCATCGCCTCGGAACGTGCCGCCCAGATAAGTCCGGCGCACCAGCGGATCGTTGATCAAGTCTCGCGGCCGCCCCGAGCGCAGTTCCTTGCCTTCATCGATAATATAGCTGCGATCGGTCACCGCCAGCGTCTCGCGCACGTTATGATCGGTCAGCAGGATCGCGATCCCCCGGTCGCGCTTGAGGTGCAGGATTTCGCGTTGCAGGTCCTCCACGGCGATGGGATCAACGCCGCTGAACGGCTCGTCGAGCATGATTAGCTTGGGCTGTGTGACCAGCGCCCGCGCGATCTCCAGCTTGCGTCGCTCGCCGCCCGAAAGCGTCCGGGCTTCCTGTTGAATCTGCCGCGTCAGCCCGAATTGCTCGATCAGCTTATGCGCCTCGCTTTTCCGCGCGGCGCGCGTCATGCCGCGCATCGTTTCCAGAATCGCCAGCAGGTTCTGTTCGACCGTCAGCCGCTGGAAGACGCTCGGCTCCTGGGACAAATAGCCGATGCCGCGCTGGGCGCGCTTGTACATCGGCAGGTGCGTGATGTCCTCGCTCTCGAAGCGCACGCGCCCGCCCTCGGGCTCAATCATGCCCACGGTGATGCGGAAGCTGGTGGTCTTGCCGGCCCCGTTGCGGCCCAGCAGACCGACGATCTCGCCGCGCGCCACACAGAAGCTCAGCCGGTCCACAACGGCCCGGCCGTTATAGCGCTTCGTCAATTCCTCCGCTTCGAGCAGAACGTGGTTCGACAGGCTCACGTAATTGAGCACTCCGTGGCGTGCGCGCCCATCACCCAACCGCCAAGGAATTCAACCGCCAAGACACCAAGTCGCAGATCCGCCGTGGCGGGATCGCCAAGTTATTATTGGGGCCCGCTTCGCGGACCCTTTCTATTCTTGGCGTTCTTGGCGTCTTGGCGGTTATCATCGGCGTCGTGGCGGCTCTGGCTGACCTTGGATCAAGCCAAGGTTACTCAGCGAATCCAGCGCATGCGGCCCACGTTGGGTATGATGCCGTAATCCCGCAAAATCGGCAACCAGGGAATGCGCAGACCGCTGGGCCAGTACACGAAAAACGCCCGCCCGATGAGTTGATCCCGCGGCACCGTGCCGAGTTGATAGTTCTCGCGATTCCGCAGGTGCGGACCGATCCGCGCCCAGAGGCGCGAGTCCTGACTCTGCGGACTGTTGTCGCCCAGCATGAAATACTCGCCGTCCGCCAGCAGGATCGGGTTGCCATCGATTCCCCACGGCAGCCGCGCGAACCCTTGCCCGTCCTGGGCACGTGAGTAATACACGTCGCGCTGCAGCATCAGGTGCCAGAGCTCGAGCTGAAGATTCTCGGCGAAGATGCGCGGCGTCTCCGAGGCGCGCATGGACTCCGCCCGAATGGCGTGCAGATCGGGTGAATACTGCTGCGGTGTCGTTTCGAGCACCACCTGGTCATCGACATAAAGTCGCACGCGGTAGTCCACGTCTTCGAACACAATGCGCCGCTTATCCCCATCGTTGAACGGCCGCACGCGCCCGTTAGCCAGCGCATCCACGCCATCGGGTTCGCGCCCGTCCGTCCGTGTGAGGCTGACATGCCCGTCGCGCTGCAAGCGCGCCCAAAATGCATTTCCGCGCTTGCTGAGCTTCAGCCACAGCGAACCCTCGCCGCCCTGTGGCGCCAGCACGAACGACAGCCGCAGGTCCGCCACCGGATTGCGGCTCACGCCGGCCAGGTTGTAGGCATATGCATCATTGATCGGTCCGCCCGCCGACGCCCCGGCTGAAAACGCCAGTCCTTGCCTGGGCTTTCCGATTCCGTTGAAGCGGACGCGGCGCTCCTGAACGCGCTCCTCCTTCGGGTCGGCGTTCCAGCCCGACTCCGCGCGATTCAACGGCATCCATGCTGGCTGACCCTCATGCCAGTCAACCGGCGGGTAATCGTGGTCGTACACAATGAACCACAATGAATCCTGCGCTTCATCCGTCTTTCTCTGGATCGTGAGCTTGCGCTCCAATTCTCTGAGGACCGCCTCCGGCATCGGGTGATCAAACAGCACTCGCTCCTGAGGGGTCAGCCGATTGTACCGTTCGCGCTCCTCCGCCGGTCGATCCTTGAAACCAATGGAGTTCGCCTGCAGGAGCTGCTTAACTTGGCGATAATACTGGAAGGTCTCCAAGCTCTGGGGCGACAGCGACGCTTCCGGAACGGCATACACATCGCCATCCACGATCATCAGCACCTCGTGAGGCAGCCCGGCCATCCGCTTGATGAAATTCGTGGTCCCGTCGGACGGATCCTTGAAGACCGTCACGTCCCAGCGCTTGGCTCCCAAACTTGCACGGTCAATCTCCCAGGGCCATTTCAGCACCAGGATGCGATCGCCGGCTTCGGCGTTTTTCGCACGATCATTAACCCTTAGCTGTGTATTCTCGTACCGACAGTTTGGGCATACCGCGCGGCTGTTCGGACCATATTGCCCCTGCCGCTCTTCAACCGTGGGCCCCGGCGTGCTCAAGTCCGTCAGGCCGTAGTCGAACTCGTACCCGCAATCCTTGCACGTGATCGTTCCATGCTTGCCCAGCAGCGTCGCCGCCATCGAGCCGGTCGGGATCACGAACGCCTCGATCACGAAGGCCCGAAACACGAACGCCAGGACGAACGCCACGATGATCGATTCGAGCGTGTCTTTCACGCCCTCGTGCGTCGTTTCGGCCCGCGTATCAGGCCGCGTGCTTTCCGCCCGGATTGTGGCACTCGGTGCATTCATCAACATCTCATCCCGCGCTCATGCCGAAGCGTAGTGCCGGTCATCGCCGGCCGTCAAGCCATTGCTATCTATGAACCCCAGGGCGGCATCGTTCAGAACCGCGAGCGTCAGCGAGCGTATTCGGCGGTGATGTGCGGGTGCCCCACCCTTCGCGGCCTTTTCGCGAAGGGTGGGGGACTGTCGGCGTCATGCTCGCGAAGTGCACTCAATCCGCTTCGCCAATCCGCAATGCGTCATGCCTTGCCGCTGCGCAGCAGCGCCCCTATCCTGTCTCTATGCAGCCTTCGCCCGTCATGGTGGGGCGCCCTGTCCCGGACTTCGATCTGCCTTGCACGCGCGTGCCCGGCTCCGCGCGCCAACGCGCCCGTCTCGAGGATTATCGCGGGCGCTGGCTGCTGCTGATGTTCTACCCGCGCGATTTCTCGCTGGTCTGCCCAACCGAGTTGACCGCCATCAGCAACCACATCGAGGAATTCCGCCAGCATGGCTGCGATATCCTGGCCGTCAGCACCGACACGCTGGAATCGCACGAGCGCTGGATCTCCGCCCCGCGCGCCCGCGGCGGTCTGGGCTCCCTGAATTTTCCGCTCGCCAGCGATCTCGACGGCAGCGCCTCGCGCGCCTATGGCGTCTATATCGAACAGATGCGCGTCGCGCTGCGCGGACTGTTCATCATCGATCCGAACGCCGTGCTGCAATATCACCTGGTCCACAACCTCAGCGTCGGCCGTCGCACCGACGAGGTGCTGCGCGTGCTGATCGCACTACAGACCGGCGGACTGTGCGCCGAGAACTGGTCGGTCGAAGATGCCGCGCTCGATCCGGCCGAGTCCCTGGGCCCCGGACGCATCGTGGCCCATTATCGTATCGAAGAGCAGATCGGCACCGGATCGTTCGCGTCCGTGTTCCGCGCCATCGATACCGTGTTGGAGCGCACGGTCGCGCTGAAGGTGATGCGGCCCAAGGGTCGCATGACGCCCGCGACCGTGCTGGCCGAGGCGCGCCTGGCCGCCGCACTGAGCCATCCGAACATCTGCACCGTCTTCGGCGTCGACGATAGCGAAGGCGTGCCGATCATCGCGATGGAATATCTAGTCGGCCGACCGCTCAGTAAGGTCCTGCCGGAGGGCGCCCTGCCGCCGAACCAGGCGGCGCGCATCGCTCAGCAGATCGCCTCGGGCATGGCCGCCGCCCACGCGGCCGGTATCGTCCACGGCGACCTGAAGCCGGCCAACGTCATCGTGACGCGCGAGGGCCTCGCCAAGATCGTCGATTTCGGGCTGTCGCGCCGCGACGACCGCTCGCTCGATACGGATTCGACCGTGCTCCTCGGCACCGGCGAGATCGGCAGCATCGCCGGCACGCCCAGCTATATGTCGCCGGAACAGGCCCGCGGCGAACAGGCCGGTCCGGCCAGCGACATCTTTTCCTTCGGCGTGATCCTGTACGAGATGCTGACGGGCCGGAAGGCGTTCCCCGACAAGAACATCCTGCACGTGCTCAGCCGCATTCGCAGCGTCGATGCGGAGCAGTTCGCGGCCGACGTCGGCGCGCCCTTCTCGGAGATCCTCCGCTGGTCGCTGATCCGCGACGCCGCTCATCGGCTGATTACGATGCGCAAGATCGCGGAGCTGCTGGCATGAGAGTTCAGGTAGATCCGACCCGGGCTGTCCCCAGCCCGGCGGGTGGCATGGGCAATCCGCCGCGGCGGATTGCCCGTGTGGCAAGTTAGGAGGCAACGACCATGGACGAAAAATCGATCCTGCTCAATCAACTCGAAATCACGCGGCAAATGACATTGTCGTTACTTGAAACCATCGAAAAATCCGGCGCCGACGTGCAGCAGGCCCTGACCTGGCAGCCCGGTCCCGGCCGCGCTCATATCGGCTGGCAGCTTATGCACATCGCCGCCACAGACGATCGCTACCTGAATTTCCGTCTGCTCGGCAAGCCCGTGGAGCGGGTCGATGACCCAGCATTGGTGAACACTTTCGGCGGCGGCAGCACGCCGACTC
>DASXUA010000426.1:0-15266 GCA_036505095.1 Phycisphaerae bacterium | reverse complement strand
GCGGGCCTCGTCTTGCCCGACGCCCATGACGAACACCTCGTCATAGGTCACCCCGCCGCGCAGGGCGTACGCCAGGCGCAGCAGCGCGCCGCTGGCGATCAGCAGCACAGCATACTGTGAGTAACGCCGCGACTTAAGGGTGTGCATGGCTCTTCAACGCTTCACCGCCGGGATAAACCCGGCGGCGCGCTCAGACTCGACCGCTGCCAGTCCGTGCCGCAGCGTGTTCTCGCTGATCGAGCGCGTTTCGATGAATTGCAGCAGGTAGTCCAACCCGCCGAGCCGTTCGCGGCCCAGAGGTTGCACATCAACCCGAAAGCCGGTGATCTTGCGGTTAATGAAAACATTCGCGGCGCGCCACTCGCGGCGCGCCAGATCGATATGCGCCGGGCTCCGCGAATATACGCCGCCGGTCAGCGCCGGGCCGGCGTCGTTGGCCAGCTCGAGCGCCGACTCGAAATCCGGCGCGCTCATCAGCAGCAGTAGCGGACCGAATAGTGGCTGGCGCGCGAACGCGCTTGACGGCGGAACATCGCTGAAGATCACCGGACCCACGTAATAGCCGGCGGCCGGCACCTGCTGCGCGCTGAACTCGACCAGCACGCGGGCGGCGCGGCGTCCCTGCTCGATCAAAGCGCGGGTGCGTTCGCGGGCGGCCGCGTCGAGCATGGGTCCGATCAGCAGCGTGGCCGGGTCCTCCGGAGGACCGACGAGCAGTCCCCGCGCGGTTTCGGCGAGGCGCTGACAGAACGAGTTGTAAACCGGCGCCGCGATCACGACGCGCATGCAGCGATCCATCCGTTGACCGGCACATTCAAAGGCCGATTCGACCACGCCGCCCACGGCCTGATCCAGGTCGGCATCGTCATCGACGATGATGGTGTTGACGCTGCGTGCCGGAGCGGCGCAATCGTGAAACAGATCGAACGCGAAGCCATTACCGAGCAGCCCGTGCCCCGCAGCATCGCGCCCGGCCGTGGACAAGAGCGCCAAGGTTCCCGGCGGCAGGCCGGCTTCGATCAGCAGCGTCACCAGCTTGGCGGCGGTCATGCCGCGCGCCGCCGCGGGCTCGAAGACGACGGTGTTGCCGGCGACCAGCGCGGCCGCGATGGCTGCGGCGGGCTGCCACAGAGCGAAATCTCCGGCCGCAGCCAGAGCGACGACGCCGCGCGCGCCAAACGAAAAAACGTTGCTCTCACCCGGCAGATCGCGGCGGCGTGGGCGCGCTTCGAGCGCTTCCATCGAGGCGCAGTAGTAGTTCAGCAGATCGATGCTGCGGGCGACCTCGCGGTCGGCTTCGCGCCACGGCCGACCGCCTTCCAGAACCAAGGTTGCGGCAAGTTCCAGCCGCCGAGCCGTGATCGACTGCACTGCTTTGCGGAGCGGTGCCGCGCGCTCGGCGGCGCTCAGTCGGTGCCAATCGCGCCACGCGCGCTGCGCCGCCGCGAGGGCCTGCTGCACGTGAGTGGCATCGGCCAGCGCGCTCCGCGCGATCACTTCGTCCGGCGCGGCGGGATTGCGCGATTCGGCGTGCTGGGGCGTGTGGACCGGCTGATTGACGATCCACAATGGGTATTCGTGCCCGAATTCGCCGCGGACGTATTTGAGCGCTCCGACCATCTTCTCGCGGTACGCGGCCTGGCTGAAGTCAGTCTCGGCCGCGTGAGTGAAGTCAATCATCGGCACATCCTCGTCGGTTTCCTGATAACGACGGTGGGGAAGCGGCGCGCTGGGCGGGCGGGCGATTGCCGGATCGGCCAGCAAGCGATCGTATGAGGCCCGCTCGCTGAAACTCTGCCGCAGGAACGAATCGTTCGAAGTGTTCTCCAGCAAACGGCGGATCAGGTAAGCCATTCCGGGCAGCAGCTCGCCATAGGGGGCATACACACGCACGCAGCGGCCCATTCCGGCGATGGCCGCCTTGAGGGGATCGCCCATGCCGTAGAGCATCTGGATTTCGTAGTCGCTGGGCGTCAGGCCCAGCTCTTCGGCCGTCGCCAGGGCCGCGGCGAGGGAGCGCACGTTATGACTGGCGAAGGCGGGGCGAACCACTCGGGATTCCAGCAGGATCGTCGCGAGCCTTTCGTACTGCGCGTCCGACTCCCACTTTCGCGTCCAGACTGGCGGCGACTTACCCTTTTGCAGCGCTAGGGTGGTTTCGTAATCCCAGTAGGCGCCTTTAACCAGACGGATGGCGATCGGCGTGCCGCGTTGGCGGGTCCAATCCAGCAGCCCGTGCAGGTCGGCGTCGCTGTCGCACAGATAGGCCTGGACGACGATGCCGACGTGCGGCCAATCGCGGAACTCATCCGCCAGCAGAAGCTGTTTGAAAACGTGCAGCGTCAGGTCGCGCCAGGCGTATGACTCCATGTCGATGTTGATGAACGCACCGAGTTGCCGCGCCCGGCGCAGGATCGGCCGCAGACGGGCGGTCACGTCGTTCATGAAACGCAGCGGCTCGAGGCCGTTGACCTGGGCGTACAGCGCGCTGAGTTTTACCGAGACGTTGACGCGCGGCTGCGGGCCGGCGGTGGTCCGATCGATCTGCGGAACCTGCGGCCAGCGGCGGGCGGCCGGAGCGAGGGCTTCCAGGAGATGCAGGTAAATACCGGCGTGCGCGTCAGCTTGCGCGTCGCTGGTGGTGGCCTCTCCCAAGAGATCGAGCGTAAAGGCCAGCCCGCGGCCGCGCATGGCCAGGAGCGTGCGGAGGGCCTCCTCGGCCTGGGAACCGGTGATGAAGCGGCGGGCCATCACGGCCGCGGCCGCCCGCGCCAGGCGCGCCGCGCCCACCGCGCGCAGCGGCAGGCGTTTTCCAGCGCGCCGATCTTCAAAGTCCAGCGCGAATCGCAGCGGCAGCGGCAGCTCCAGATTCTGTGGGTCGAGGTACTCGCGCAGATGGCTGACCACTTCACGATCGTTGCGGAGCGCCGGCAGCACGTCGATGAAGCGAAAAAGCTGCACCTTGAGCCGCTCATCGCGCTCCGTGAAGCGCGTGCCTTGCTCCTGCCACCAGGCGAGCTGCCAGAAGCGCGGCTGCGCGGCGCGGGCGCGTTCGAGAATCTCCTCGCCGATCTCGCGGCAACGGCGCGCGAAGCGATCGCTGTGGATCATCGGCGATAGGTTATCGCAAGTTGCGGCGAAGCCAAAGCGCGGCGCATGTGCCCATGACTCAGGCTTCGAGTTCAAAGCCCGGCAGCTCGATCACGTCGCGTGCACTCACGAACGCCAGATGGCACTTCGCGACGGGGCGGCGCCAATGACGGGCCGCGGCGCGGGCGTAGAGCTGCATCTGCAGGCGATAGTCGGCCGCGCGCTCCGCGAGCTGGTCGTGTTCAACGGCATCGGTCTTGAAATCGATGATCTCCAGGCTGGAGTCGTGCACGAGGATGCCATCGATGACGCCGCGCACCAGCAGCTCGTCGTCGATCGAGCTACCGAGCGTGGGGTCCAGCAGGCAAGCTGGCTCGGACGACAGGAACATGAATTCGCGCTGGTAGCTCGCGCCGGCCAATCGTAGCCGCTTGCCCAAAGGCGTGGCGAAGAACCAGGCGATGGAGTCGATATCCACGACGGCGGCTTCTTCCGGCGACAGACGGCGCTGGCGGATGAGATCCTCGACCTGCGCGCGGATCGCGGCCGTGGTGGCGACGTGCGCCAGGTCCAGATGCTGCAAGAGGCGATGGGTGGCGATGCCTCGCAGGCGCGCATCCTCTTGCGCGGCAGCGGATTTCCGATTTCCGATTTCCGATTTCCGATTGGCTGCGGCGCGCTGGCGCGCATTTGTGGGCGTCGCAAGATCGTCAACGGTGAAATCGTAGGTGCGCTGCGCCTGGCTGGCGGCGATGATCGCCGGGATGGAAGCCGCGGGTAGGAACGGGTATTCATACTTGAGCCGCGCGCAGACTTCGTCGATTTCGGGCGTATCGGCCGCCAGCGGCTCGTTGGCGGGCAAGGCTTCGAGCCGGGCGATCGCGCGCCGCAGAGACTTCAGCGATTCCGACGCGGCGGGCCGCAGCTTCCAGGAAGACATTTCGTCGGAAGTGTGTGTGTGAATGTGGAAAAGCGCATCCGACTCGGCGTGCTTCGCGGGCTGCCAGTGCACCATGCCGCACGGTGCGGCCGCCAGCGCCGGCACGATCCAGTCGAGCGGCGCGTTCGCCGTCAGGATATCCAGATCAGTGAGCGCGGCGCGCGACGCGGTTGCGTTCTGGCCGACTTGGAGAGCGCAGCGCTTCAGCAGCGGGTCGAGGTGGCATGAACCGACCAGGATCAGCCGCTCGCGGGCGCGCGTCAGCGCCACGTAGAGCACGCGCAGCTCTTCGTCGCGCGCGCTGCAGGCGATCTGCTGGGCGACGGCATGGTGGGCGATTGAGGGATACTCGATCATCCGGTCGCTATCGACCACACGCAGGCCGATTCCCGCATCCCGATCGAAGATGATTCGGCCGCTGGCATCCTCGAGGTTGAACTTCTTGCCCAAGTCGGCCACGAAGGCGACCGGATACTCCAGGCCTTTGCTCTGGTGGATCGTCAAGATGCGGACGACGTCCTCGGCCTCACCGAGCGCGGGGGCGGCGCCGATCTCCTGCCCCGCGCGCTGCAGCGATTCGATGAAGCGCAGGAAGCGGTGCAGTCCCTGCTTGGCGAACGTACCAAATTGCCGGGCGCGTTCGTGCAAGTACAGCAGATTGGCGCGGCGCTGCAGGCCGTTTTCAAGCCCGGTCGCGTGCGCGAGATAAGCCGTCGCGCTGTAAATCGCCCAGAGCACGTCGGCCAGCGGTCGGCGCCGGATGCGCCGGCGATAGCGCTCCACCCGGTCGAGGATCTCCGTCAGTCGGTCCTTCAGATCTCCGCCCGGCCCGCGGCGGGCGAACTCTCGAACGGCCTCGTGGAACGGCGCCGCCGGATCGAAGCACCGCAGCGTCACCAGATCGTCGGGCGTCAGACTCATGCCGGTGATGCCGCTGCCGAGCACCGCGGCCAGCGGGATGTCCTGCTGAGCGTTGTCCAATACGCGGAGCAGCGCGAGCACATCCTGAATCTCAATGGTTTCGAACAAGGTCTGGCCGGCCGACGTGTAGGCAGGGATGCCCATGCGCCCGAGCATGGAGGCCATCGGCCCGGCACGATGGGCCGCCGAGCGCAGCAGGATGGCGATATCGCGGTAGCGGAGCGGCGCGCCGTTGGCCAGCGTCCCGCCAGCGAGCAGCGCGCGGATGCGCGTGCCGATCAGGCAGGCCTCGCGCTCGACGCTTTCCCACGAGGCGGGGTCGTCGGCCGTCGAAGAGCGCTCAGCAACTTGATCTTCATCCTCCGCTTCGCCCCCGGAATCCAGCTTGCGTTCCAGCAGGTGCACTTCGATCGGAGTCGACACGAGCGTCTGGCGCGCGGCGTCGCCGCAGCGCAGCTCGGCCGACGCATCGTACTCGATCAGCCCGGCGCTGCGGCGCATGAGACTGCGGAAGATCAGGTTGATCCCGTCAAGAATGGTCTTCCGGCTGCGAAAATTCTCTTGTAGCGGCGTGCTGAGCCCGCCGGACGTGTCCTGCTCGAACGCCGCCATGCGGTTCAGGAAGATGGTGGGTTCGGCGAGGCGAAAACGATAGATGCTCTGCTTGACGTCGCCGACGGCGAACAGATTGGCGGGCCGGTGCGGGTCCGACTCGCGGCTGGCGGCCTGGAGGATGGCCTGCTGCAACGGGTTGACATCCTGGAACTCGTCCACGAGCACGTGCGCGAAACGGTCCCGCAGTTCGGCGGCGACTCCATTCGAGCCGTGCAGCAACTCGAACGCCAGCCGCTCGAGGTCGGAGAAATCCAGCGCGTCGAGCGCCCGCTTCGCCGCTTGATAACGCTGCTGAAACGCGCTGACCAATTCGAGCAGGCTCTCGACGTAGGGCGCGACCTGTCGCAGACCGGCGCGCATCTCGTCGGGCGTGAAGCGTCCGAAATAGCGCTGCACACGCCGTTCGAACAATTCGCCCACCTGGTCGAACAGCGCTTTGGCATGTTCGCGGCGCGCCTTGGCCTGGAGGTCCTTGTAGACCGGAGCGCGCTCGGCTTTCAGCTCGTAACCGGCGAGGGCAGCACGCACGCGCTCGAAGCGCGCCGCCGATGCGGTTCGCAACAGCGCGTGCCACGCTTCCAAACAGTCCGCATGTGCGGTGAGAGGTTGGACGTACAGAGCGGCACCCTCGGGCAGTGAAGCGCTGATCGTTTCGCAGATCGTCCGGCAATGTGCGGCTTGGCGCTGAAGTTCGCGACTGAGATTCTGGAAAGCGTCCGCGATGATGGGCTCGCCATCCAGCACACGACGGCGCATGCGCTCCGTCCAGTCGTCGGTGGGCGGCAGACTCGTGATGAATTCGTACAAACTCAGGACGTGCGCGGCGATCGCCTGGTCCTGACCGAGCGCATAGGCATCGACCAGATCGCGAAAATGCCGGGCCTGCGGCACATCGGACTCATAAAGACCGCGAAACAGCCCGTCGATGGTCTCAGATTTCAGAAGGCGCGCCTCATCCTGATCGAGGATCACGGCCGCTGGATCAATACTCACCTCGTTGAACCAGCGCCGCAGCATCCATAAGCAGAAGGCGTGGATCGTCGAAATTTGAGCGGTGCCGAGCAGCGCGAGTTGGGATCGCAGATGGCCGTCGTGTGGTTTTTGGGCCAGTCGCGACTCAAGCGCGAGGCGAATTCGGCTGCGCATCTCGGCCGCCGCGGCTTCGGTGAAGGTCACGACCAGCAAACCGTCGACACTGCAGCGCCGCGGAGGCGGGGCATCGCAAACCAGGTGGGCGCAGCGCTCGGCCAGCACGGCCGTCTTGCCGGAGCCGGCCGCGGCCGAGACCAGCACGCTGCGATCGATGGTCTCGATCGCGCGGCGCTGCTGCGGGGTCCAGGCGATTGCGCTCACGAGCTTTTCCCTCGGACGGTCAGCTTGGCGAAGACTTCCGAGCGTTTGAGATCATCGAGGAAGCGCATGCCCTCCTGGCCGTACTCGAAGCGGCAGACGGGACCGAAAGCGCACCACGTGCAGGGCGACGTGTTCCGCAGGCGGTACGGCGCGACCGAGATGTCGCCTTCCAGCACGCGATCGGCTAATTCGCCGAGCTTGGCGCGCGTGCCGGTGAGCAGCGATTCGAACGCCTCACGTTCGGCCCCGTCAGAGGTATCGATGCGGCTGATGCTGCCGTCCTGCTTGCGGGCGAACTGATAGGCGGTCGATTGGCCGTCGGCGTACGCCCCGTCCAGCGCGCTGATGGCTGCGGCATCCAACACGCCGCGCGGGCGGTGCGGACTGGCACTGGCGGCGCGCTGCGGATCGAACTCGTCCGGATGCTCCACGATCTGGTATTGGGGATGCAGGCTGATGTAAAACGCCCCCACCGGTCGGATGGGGCGCCCCGCCAACGATGTGCCGCGCTCGGTGAGCGCCAGCAGATATGCGACCAGTTGCAGCGACAGCCCGTGGTACACGTGGGTCAGGCTCAGGCGTTTGTCGCGGGTGCGCTTGTAATCGATCACGATACCGAGCAGCTCATCGGCCAGCTCAGCCAAATCGACCCGGTCGATCACGCCGCGAAGCTGGACGCGGCGCCCGCCCGCGGTGTGGATTTCGAGTGCCGGCAAACCGCTGCCGTCCTCGAAACCAAACTTGAGCTCCAGCTTCCGCGGACGAAAAGGCGCGCCGCGCGAAAGGTGCCGCTGCGCCAGGAGCACGTGCCGAATCTCGCCCGAGGTGCGCATCAGGAGATACTGCTCGCGCGCCTGGGACAGCACCCCGCTGCGCGGCAACTTCTGCCCCACGCGCGCGCAGCTTGCCTCCAGCTCAGCCATGACTTCGCCGTCATCGAGATCGTGCAGCGGGCGGCCGCGCTCGACCAGTTGCCCGACGAAGTCCTCGAGAATGGCATGATGCACCCGGCCGACGTCCACCGGCTCCAGCTCCGCCAGCTCGCGCTCCTCCAGTTTCAGCTCGTACTGCGCGAAATGCTGGAACGGGCACGCGGCGAAGGCCTCGAGGCGCGAAATGCTGGTCGTGAATGTCCCTGGAAAGAGCCGCGCGAGCGACTCGCCCGCCAGTGCGGTGGGCCGCTGAACATCGAGCGCACTCAGAGCGCAGCGCAGCTTGCCCGTGAATTCCGAATCGAGCCGCACACGTTCGTAAAGCACGTTCCAGAGGCGCCGATCGGCGACTGGCGGAGCGTCAGAGCGCTGGCGGAACTCGGCGGCCAGAGCGCACGCCAGGTCGTTCGTCGAATGCAGTGACCACATGGCGCGCTGGCGAATCGGATCGCCGCAGCGCGTGACGGCCGAACAGCCGCCGGCCGATCGAATCGCGTCGAGAAACGGCGACGGCCGAAGCGGCTTGCCGGCTTCGTCGGCCGCTGAGTAGGTGATGATCAGCCGCTCGGCGGCGCGCGTGCACGCGATGTAGGCCAGCAACGCTTCCTCCACGGCACGCTGCCGGCGCGGCGGCGTGACTTCGGCGCCGGCGGAAATCAAGGCGTGGCGATCGTCGTCGTTGAGCATCGTGTCTTCGACCGCCGGCCGCGGAAAGACGCCGTCGTTGAACCCGAGCAAGACGACCAGCCGCAGCTCGGGGTGGCGGCTGCGCTCGATCGCGCCGACCAGCACCTGATCGAGCATCGGAGGGGTCAGTCCCAGCGTGAGTTGCGACAGGCCGGCGTCGATGACCGCGCTCAGCTCGCCGATGGAAAGCGGTGTATCGCTGAGCGCGGCGTCCAGCTCGTTCAGGAAACCATCGACGTCCCGCCAGACCTGATGATGTTCGGCCGCCTCGTCGAGTTCGCCGGTTTCTTCGGCCCGCTGCGCCCAGACTTCGATCTGCTCGGCGATCCGCAGGCGGCTCATGGCGGCGCGCAGCGCGACAGCCCATTCACGGCCGTGCAGGATCGGAGCCGTGTGTCCGGTTTCGCGCTCAGATAGCGCTCCGGTACCGGCAGTGCGCAGCCAGTCGGTGATCGATTCGAAGAATCGCCGGCGCAAGCGGTTAACGCGCTCACCGGCGTTCGCCGGGCGCTCGTGCTTGCGGCTCTGGAAAGTCCATTCGGTGTTCCAACTGTGTTGGCCGGCGATGCCGTGGGCCAGGAGATAGTTCTCCAACTCATCGCACTCGTCCAGGGAGAGTTCAAACAGCCCGGTCTTCAGTGCCAGGCGCACCGCTTCGAGCGACAAATCCTCCGCTGCCAGCCGGCAGAGGCTGCGCAGCGACTCGATCAAGGGATGATGCGCGACCGAGCGCCGCCGGTCGACAAAGAACGGGACACCGCGATCGGTCAGCGCGGCCGTCAGCAGGTCGTCGTACGGCGCGAGATCGCGGACGATGATCCCGATATCGCGGTAGCGCAGCTTCCCACCAGATTCACGGACCGCGTCGCGGACGCGGGCCACGGCATAATCCGCTTCCAGGCGGCGGGTCGGAAGCTCGACGATCTGGACGGCCTCGTCTGTGTGCGTGGCCGGCGCGTCTTCGCGGCCGAGAGCAAACAGGGTGCGCTCCAGGCGCTCCAGGCTCGCCGAACGGCGGAAGCGCGGCGCATGCGGACTGCGCAACAGAATTGGCGGCGCGACTTCGATCCCGCGCTCGCGGAATTCCTGGAAAAGCTGTTGATAGCTGCGCGAAGTCTTGCCAAAGAGGTCCCAGGGCTGCGGCGGGCGGCGGAGTTCGATTTCATCCGGATCGCCCAGCAGTGTCATCTGCATCTGCTCGGCCCGTTCCGCCAATTCCACCAGCAGCTTGCGCTCGAGCCGCGTGAAGCCCGCGAAGCCATCGACCCAGATGCGTGCGCCGTCGAGCCACTCGCACTTCGAAAGGTAGCGCCGCGCCAGCTCGAGCATCTGCGACGGATCAAGCCGATCGTCGCCGAGATACTCAAGATAGGCCCGGTAGATCAGACTGATGTCGGCCAGCTTTTGGACGCGCGCGGGCGCACCGGTCGCGGCCGCATCGATCAGTTGTTCCGGCGTGATCGATTCCTGAATCAGCTCTTGAATGGTTTCGCCCAGGCGGTTCAGGAACCCGCTGAAGCGCTCGACCCGCTGATAATAGACGAGTTGACCCGCGAGTTTGGCGATCAGATGGCGCAGGACCATGGCGCGCGCTGCGGTCGATAGCACCTTGCAGGTCGTGATGCCGGCGTGATCGAGGATGCGATAGCCCAGTCGCTCGAAGGGCAGCACATCGGCACGATGCATGACGCCGACGCCCTTCACGAATCGCGGCGCGGCATCGGGTGATTCAGGCAGTGGCGCCGCGTGGTAACCAACAATGAGTGCGTGCTCAGTCTGAAAGCTGGCTTGCTCGGGCACGAGCAGGATAAGACGTGGACCATGGATGGGATCGGCCGCAAGCCCTGTTCGGATGCTTTCCAGGCAGCGGTAAGTCTTACCGCTCCCCGCCCGGCCGATGATGAACTGCACCTCCATGGCTTCCTCTTGGTGCCAGCGTCCCGCCTGTCCCGGCGCGCCGGGATGCGGCCGAGACGGCTGCACCCCGACGTGCACTGTTAGCCTATTGTTAGCCTCTAGCGGCTGTGGCGTCAACGCTTGACGCCGCGCGCGCCTGGGCCTACCCTTTTGGCAGGGCTGCATAGGCCTACATACCTGAACCCATTCGTGGCGATTGAGGCGCGGCGCGGGCCACCGCCTGGTCGCCAGGAGGAAAGAACATGCCGCATACATTGCCACCGCTGCCGTACGATTATCGCGCGCTCGAGCCGCACATCGACGAGATGACGATGCAGATCCACCACGGTAAGCATCACCAGGCGTACGTCGATGGTCTGAACAAAGCCGAGGAAGGGCTCGCCAAGGCCCGCGAGACCGGCGATTTCGCCGCGATCCAGCAGCTTTCGCGGCTGGTCGCGTTTCATGGCGGCGGACACACCAATCACACTATTTTCTGGAACAATATGGCGCCGACCGGCAAGGGTGGCGGCGGCGAGCCGGGCGGCGATTTGATGGCGCGAATCAACAAGGACCTCGGCGGCTTCGACAAGTTCAAAAAGCAGTTCAGTGCAGCCGCTACCGCCGTCGAGGGCAACGGCTGGGGAATTCTGGCCTGGCATCCGTTGCTCGGCAACCTGTACGTCGAGACCATGATGAATCAGCAGAACCTGCACGTCATCGGTTCCATCCCGCTGCTGATGCTGGACGTCTGGGAGCATGCCTATTACCTCAAGTACCAGAACAAACGCGCCGACTACGTGAACGCGTTCTGGAACGTCATCAACTGGAAAGACGTGGAGACGCGCTTCCGAGCGGCGGTCAACGTGAAGCTGTCGGCTTGAGCACGCGCGAAGAATCCGGCGAGGTCTCCCTTGACACGTCTGCCGGCAAAGCCGGCGAAGTCGCTTTGCGACGGGCGGCCGAAGGCCGCGACGTGTCAAGGGTCTGGGACGCCGAGCGGCTGGCGAATCCGCACCGGCAGCCCGACAAGTCGAGCCGGGTTCGCCGGATGTTCGATGAGATTGCCCCGACGTACGAGCGGGTGAACACGGTCTGCAGTGCCGGGCGCGATGCGCGCTGGCGGCGCACCGCGGTGGCGCTGGCGCGGGTGGCCGCTACCGATGCCGTTCTCGACGTGGCCTGCGGCACCGGTGATCTGGCACGGGCATTTGCGCAGGCGCGCGGGGGCGCGGCGCGACCCATAGTCGGTTGCGACTTTTCGCGCAACATGCTGGAGCGCGCCCGCCGCTCGTCCGCCGCCCGATTCCATTGGTGCCAGGCCGACGCGCAGCGCTTGCCCTTCGCCGATAACAGCTTTCAGGTCATCGGCTGCGCATTCGGCGTGCGGAATTTTCAGGCGCTGGATGTCGGGCTGGCTGAGATGTATCGCGTCGCGGCGCCCGGGGGGCGCGTCGTGATCCTCGAATTCACGCGCCCGCGTCGACGCCTGATCCGCACGCTTTATGAGTTCTACACGACCCGGCTGATGCCGCTGGGCGCCGCGCTGCTCAGCGGCGATCGGTCGGGTGCATATCGCTATCTGCCGCGATCCGTAGTATCCTTTCTGGATGCCGAGCAGATGACCGCGCGGCTGCGCGCGGCCGGTTTTGTCAAGGTCGAGTACCGGCCGCTGACCTTCGGGGCGGTCACCGTTTATCTGGCGATTAAAGGCTAGATGAGCCATTCGACGAGCGAATCAGCACCCGGTTTGACACGCGGCGGCTCCGCGGCGGAGCTGGCCATCGTGGACGTCTGGTCACGGACGGCCAAGAAGTACCGCGTGCGCGCGGTCGTCCTGCTGATCGTGGACATCATGTTGTTCGCCGGGCTGGGGTGCTTCGCGTACTGGCTGCGGAGCGGGCAAGCCTTGGCGCCGACCATGAAGGGCTACGGCCACGAGTTGGCGCTCACGTTTCAGCCGTGGTCGGACACGCGCGTGGCGCTGGGGATGCTGCTGCGTTTTCCGATCGATCAGAATGACGTGCCGATGCAGATTCCGATTCACGGACTGCTGCTGGCCGCGCTGGTGTCGGTGCCGATCCTGATCTCGATTCTGTATCGCTTTCCGGCCTGTCTGCCGTTCCTGCTCGTGGTGGCTTTCCTGGCGATGATGCCTTGGCTGGCACTGACGCTGCTGATTTCGTGCGTGCTGGCCTCGGTGTGGCCGCGATTCAATTTCCGCTATGCCTCGGCGATGCTGGGGCTGGTGCCGTTCATCATCTATACGTTTTCCGCCTCGCGGCAATCGCCGACGGCCATCGATCGCCTGCCCACGCCCGTGGACCAAATCCGCTTCATGGCCCCGTGGGGTCTGGCGATTCTGGCATGTTTCGTCCTGATGGCCCTATGCCTGATTATCGCGCGCACCGTCAACTATCGTCCCGGGGCCGTGGCGCCGCTGCTGGCGGTGCTGCTGCTGACGCCGGCGTTGATGTTTGAGTTCTCCGTCGGCCGCGATGAACTGTACTACCGCCTGCTCGAGGCCAAATACGGTCCGTTTTCGGGTTATCTGACGGAGGAGGAGGTAACCGAGGCGCTCAGTGCCGACGGACCGGGCGGCAGCGGCGCACAGTGGCCGGAGCCGCGCTGGCAGTTGCGGATCGAAGAGGCGTTCGCGCGCCAGCAGGCGCAAGCCGTCGCCGCGTGCGATGCGTTCATTCGCAGTTTCCCCGACAGCCGCTACCACCTCAACGCGCTGTACATCAAGGCCTGGGCGCTGGATACGCGCGTCGATCGCGCCGCATTACTGCGGGACCGCGCGCCGCGTTTCTACAGTGACTTCCCTGCGGAGTTGTCGCGCGAGTCCTGGACCAGCGTGCTGGTAAACCTGCAGCGGGCGCGGCGGCGCTCGCCGATGGCGGCGATGGCCGGGCTGCAACTGGGGCGGTTGGATGCGCGCGATTGTCGCATGCAGGAGGCCCTGGCACTCCTGCGCGGCGTGACCGAACCGTTCACCTCACCGCCGGGCGCGGTTGATGCCGCCGCGCCCGAGGGGGCTGAGGAGCACGCGGGCAGGCGCTTCGAGAATGTGCTGCGCCGGCGTCCGGCCGAGACCAGCCTGAAGGTTCCGGTCGAAAGCGCCGTGCTCTCCGCCCGGCAATTGCAGGAACTGCTGAACCACAATCGCGGCGATCCGCAATACGGGGACGCGCCGCTCTGTGGAGCCGGAACGCCCGCTAACTCCGAACGACTCGGTTTTCTGCTGCTCAATCCGCTTCAGCCGCATTACCCGGAGAATCTGCGCGCGCTGCTCCAGAAAAACCCACACGCGCTCCTGAGTGACAACATCCAGTTGGAAATCGCACAGCACGCGCGCAAGCTCGAGGAGAAAGTGGCCGCATTGGAATCCGTTGAGAGGAGTTTTCCCGACGGCGATGCCGTGCCGGAGAGCCTATTCCGGCTGGGGTTTGCGTATCAGGACGCCGGGCGGCCGGACGATGCCCGCCAGGTCCTGCAGCGCCTGTGCACCACGTATCCGGACTCGCTGTGGCGGCAGCTCGCGGAGGCGCGACTGCGCGTGCTCCCGCCGGGACCGGTCACGTTGAAGAGCGAATGACGAGCGGTGCGTGCTGATGGTGAACGGTGAGTGCTGAGCGTTCAGGCGATATTCGCCGGATTATTCTGGCGATTACGGGTGCGAGCGGGGCGGCGTATGCGCGCCGCCTGCTGAGCGCGCTGGTCGACGCCGACGTGGAGGTGCACGTCATCGTTTCGCCGCTAGGCCAGAGGCTGCTGGCCGACGAGTTGGACGTGACGCCCATGTCCATCGAGAACCTGCTGGGCCGGCCGGCGGGCCGCGCCAAACTGCACGCGTATAAGGACGTTGGCAGTCCGTTGGGCAGCGGCTCGTTCCGTACGCACGGCATGGTGGTGTGCCCGTGCAGCAGCAACACGCTGGGCGCCATAGCCGCCGGGCTGGGCGACAATCTCATTCATCGCGCCGCGGCCGTGACGCTCAAGGAGCTGCGGCGGCTCATTCTGGTCACGCGCGAGATGCCGATGAGCCGCATCGATCTGCTCAATGCGCTGCGGCTGAGCGAATCGGGCGCGGTGATCTGCCCGGCCGCTCCGGGTTTCTACATGCGGCCACGCACCATTGATGACCTTGTGGATTTTGTCGTGGGTAAAGTGCTGGACCTGCTGGAGGTGCCGCACCAGCTCGACACGCGCTGGGACGAGCAGCTCAAGCGCGCCCGCGCCTAGCGACACCCAGTCTCAGGAAGTATGCACATCGGCACCCGGCATCTGCTGACCTGGGCGGAGATGATCAAGCTGTCGCATTCGGTGTTCGCGCTGCCGTTCGCGGTGATGGCCGCGTTTCTGGCGTCGCGGCACCGCACGCCGCCGGCGCCGCCGATCGGGCAGCTCGGATTGATTTTGATCTGCATGGTGGCGGCGCGCAGCGTAGCCATGACTTTCAATCGCATCGTCGATGCGCAAATCGACGCGCGCAATCCGCGCACCGCCGAGCGCCCGCTGCCGGGCGGGCGGCTGACGCGCCGGGCGGCCGTGATATTCCTGCTGTTCTGGAGCGCGGTGTTTGCTGCGGCGTGTTTTGCGTTCCGGCTCGTGTATGCCAATCCCTGGCCGATGTGGCTGGGAGGCCCGGTGCTGCTGTATCTGTGCGGCTATTCCTATTCCAAGCGCTTTACGCGCTGGTCTCATTTCTATCTCGGTAGCGCGATCGCGCTCTCGCCGCCGGCGGCGTGGGTGGCGATCGATCCGGCCAGCTTGGGCTTCGAGGCCTTCATCCTGATGGCGGCGGTCACCACGTGGATCGCAGGCTTCGA
>DASXUA010000425.1:0-4911 GCA_036505095.1 Phycisphaerae bacterium | reverse complement strand
GACTCGAACTCACACGGCTAACGCCACTGCCCCCTCAAGACAGCGTGTCTACCAATTCCACCACGTCGGCTATTGTCACTTCGGTACATCGCTCGGTTTCGAGCCGGTCTCTTTCGCCGGCGCCGCGGGAGTCGCCGGCGCGGCGCCCGCCGGCACGTCGGCCGCCTTGCTTTCCTTGGCGGCGGGGGCAGGCGCGGTCTGCGGCACACCCTGCTTCATTATGTCCGTCGGCCCGGTGCGAGTGGCCCCGAAATATGTGAGCCCAAGGCTCGACAGGAAGAATACGGTCGCCAGCACCGCGGTCGTGCGCGACAGGAAGTTCGCCGAGCCCGCCGCACCGAAGAGGCTTCCCGAGGAACCGCTGCCGAACGCCGCGCCCATGTCCGCGCCCTTGCCGTGCTGCAAGAGCACGAGGCCGACCAATGCGGCCGCAACCAGCACGTGCACACCTACCAGTACCGTTTCCCAGATCATCTCGTCAATCCCTGTGGCGCCCGCCCGGAATTAGGCATGGGCGATCGCCAAAAATTCATCGGCCTTGAGCGACGCCCCGCCGACCAAGGCGCCGTCGATGTCCGCACCGGCGAACAACGCCTTCGCGTTATCGGCCTTGACGCTTCCGCCGTACAGCAACGGGACTTCTGCAGCCGCGGCATCGACACCGCCGAGGCGCGTACGCAACAGTCGGTGCACCGCCTGCGCCTCAGCGGGGCTCGCCGTCCGGCCGGTGCCAATCGCCCACACCGGCTCGTAGGCGATGACGACCGCGCCGATCCGTCCGCCAAGCCTGGCCGCGACGGCGTCCAGCTGCCGCAACACGACCTCTTCCGTCGTCCCGGCTTCACGCTCCGCCAGCGTCTCGCCGACACAAACGACAGGCGTCAATCCCGCCGCCAGCGCTGCACCCGCCTTGGCGGCAACGACGGCGTCGCTCTCGCCGTACAACGCGCGCCGCTCGGAGTGGCCCACGATCGCGTAGCGACAACCGAACTCGGCCACCATGGCCGCAGATACCTCGCCGGTAAATGCGCCGCCGGCATGCTCGCTCACGTTCTGCGCACCCCAGGCGATCGCCGAGCCCGAGAGCGCGGCCTGCGCCTGCCAAAGGTACGGATAGGGTACGCACACCGCGAGCTCCCGCGTCGGCGGCGCCGTCCATCCAGCGCGCAATTCCGCAAGCAGCGCGTCGTTTTGCCGCAGCCCGCCGTTCATTTTCCAGTTACCGACGACGAGCTTGCCGCGCATGGCGCACCCGAGAAAGCCGTTGCCCGCGACTCACGATGGCGGGCACGCGTCAAAACCATGGGATTTTACCCCGCCGGCTCCGTGGGGGTCAACGCGCTGCGCCGCAACAAAGCGGCAACGCAACGGTTCAGGCCGGTTCCTTGATGCCGGCGATTTGGCGCAGGCGCCGCATGAGGATCGGCAGGAACCAGACGGCGAGCGTCATCGCCCCGAGGGTTGCCGCCACCGGCCGCTGGAAAAAGGCGAGCAGGTAGCCCTCGGATTTGATCATCGACGTCACGAAATTCTCTTCGAGCATTCCACCCAGCACGACCCCGAGGATCGCCGGCGCGATCGGAAAGCCGTTGTCCTCGAGCACGTATGCGGCAACGCCGGCGATCACCATTATCGTCACATCGAATGCGGTGTTGTTGATCGCGAAGGCGCCGACGACGCAGAACAACATGATCAAGGGCATCAGTACATTGCGCGGCACGCGCAGGATTTGTTTGGCCACCTTGATGCACAGGAAGCCAAGCGGAATCATGATCAGGTTGGCAATGATGAACAGCAGAAACACCGCGTAGATGTTCTGCGGATTGTTGATGAACAGCGAAGGTCCGGGGTTCATGTTCTTCATATACAGCACGCCGATGACGATGGCGGTGATCGAGTCACCCGGAATGCCGAAGACCAGCGCCGGAATCCAGGCGCCGGCAAGCGCGCTGTTGTTAGCCGAGCCCGACTCGACGATGCCTTCCACGTGCCCGGTACCGAATTTCTCGGGTTCCTTGGAAAACTTCTTGCTGATCGCGTAGGACATCCACGCCGCGATGTCGGCGCCCGCCCCCGGCAGGGCCCCGACCAGCGTACCCAGGGCGCTGCCACGCAGGATCTGCAGCGGATACTTCACGGTGAGGCGCCACATACCCTTGAATACGTTGCCGATCGGCTGATCGACGATCCTGGGCGCCGGATTGATGTCGACGGCGTAGCGGATGATCTCGGAGATCGCGAACATGCCGATCATCAGCGGGATCAGCCCGATGCCGCCAAGGAGCTCGATATTGCCGAAGGTGAAGCGCGGAAACCCCGCTGGATTACCCAGCCCCACGGCGGCGATCAGCAGCCCGAGCATCAGCGAAACGAAACCCTTGAGCGGCCGGTCGGACGTCATGAACACCGCGCAGGTCAGTCCCAGCAACACCAGCCAGAAGTACTCGAATGAGCTGAACTGCAGTGCGACGTCGGCGAGCGTCGGCGCCGCGAAAATCAGCACCGCGGTTCCGAATAGCCCGCCGATCGCCGAGAACACCAGGCCAGCGCCGAGTGCGAGCTCGGCCTGACCTTTCTTGGTCATCGCGTAGGCCTCGTCGGTGTAAGCCGCCGATGCCGGTGTGCCCGGCATCCGCAGCAGACATCCCGGAATATCGCCGGAAAAGATAGCCATCGCCGTCGCGGTGACGATCGCCGCGATCGCGGGGATCGGCGCCATGAAGAACGTGACCGGCACGAGCAGTGCCACCGCCATCGTCGCGGTCAGCCCCGGGACGGCGCCGACGAACAGACCGAATGCGGACGCCGCCAACATCACGACAATGTTGTACGGATCGAAGACCAGCACAAACGCCTGCGACCAGGGTCCGCTCATCGTCTCATTCCTGCGCCGCGCACACTACCAAAGGATGGGCTGCAATACGCCCCAGGGCAGCGGCACGCGCAGCAGCTTGTAAAAAGCAGTATGGATCACCAGCGTCAGCAGCAGCGCAAGCGGCAGGATCCATCGCGCGCGCACCCCGAACACCGCGAACAGCGCGGCGAGATACACGGTGCCGGTCGGGATAAAGCCGAGCCGGTCGACCGCGATGATGTAGAACACGTTGACGCCGAGGGTCAGCGCGAATGCGAGCAGGTGCCGGTGCGAGCGCGTCCACGGCTCGAACGCGACCCATTGCGCGCGCTCGTGACCATGGGTGCGTGCGGCGAGGCCCTTTACGATCAGCAGAATGGAGCACACCGCAAGGCTGACCGCAATGACCCCGGGGAACAGCGCCGGGCCATACTGCTGCCCGGGAATCTTGGGGAAGCTCTGGATATGCACCAGTAGTGCAGCGCTGAGCAGCATCAGCAACGCACCCCAGATCGCGTCATTGATTTTCATCGGGAATAGTGAATCGCGGGCCGCTCCGCGACCCGCTCCTTTGTGCAACGCCGCTGGATCCCCGCCTTCGCGGGGATGACGCCGCAACGCCGCTGGAACCCCGCCTTCGCGCCAACCTCGGCGTCATTCCCGCGGAAGCGGGAATCCAGTGTTTTCCGACGCCACTGGATCCCCGCCTTCGCGGGGATGACACGGCTGTTTCCAATCGCTGAGACGCTTCGCGTCTTGCTCTTGGACATCCGTGTCACTTGACGATGCCGACAGCCTTCATAGTCGCACCGAGATCGGTGTCGGATTTGGCCATGAATTTGGCGAAATCCTCCGGGCCCGCATAGATGACGCCATAGCCCTGCTTGGCCATGAAGTCGGTGTAGTCCTTGCTGGCGACGATCTTCCGGAGCGCCGCGACGAGCTTGTCGCGCGCCTCCGGCGGAATGTTCTTCGGCGCCGCGATACCGCGCCACGCCGCCATCGTCCAGCTGCTGCCCGTGGCGGCCTTGAGCGTCGGGACGTTCGGATAGAGCGCCGCCGGCTGGTCAGCCATGACCGCGAGGCTCTTCACCTTGCCGGCGTCGATCAGCGAGCGTGCCTCCGGCAGCGAGCACGGGACGATTTCTACGCCGCCGGCGACGAGATCCTGCAGCCCGGGCGCGGCGCCGTTGGACGGCACCCATGGCACGCTGGCCGGATCGACCTTCAGATCCCGCAGCATGCCCGCGATTGCCAGATGCCAGATGCCACCCTGTCCGGTGCCCGACGCCTTGAACTTGCCTGGGTTCGCTTTTACGGCAGCGACCAGCTCGTTGGCGTTCTTGTACGGGGCATCGGCGCGCACTTGCAATCCGGCCGGGTCGGCGTTGACCAGCGCGATGGACGTGTACGATGCGCCGTTGAGTTCCGTCAGTCCCTGCCAGTGCATCATGCCGATCTCGACCGTGATGATGCCGATCGTGTAGCCGTCCGGCGCGGCCTGCGCAATCGCGCTGTGGCCCACGACGCCGCTGCCACCGGTGCGATTGACGACGTTGATTGGCTGGCCGAGTTCCTTCTCGAGGAGCACGCCGATGATGCGGGCCGTCCCGTCGGTGCCGCCGCCCGCGCCCCATGGAACGATCAGCGTAATGGGGCGGTCGGGATAGGCAGCGAATGCAGACGTGGCGAAGGCCAGCGCTGCGATGATGGTGGCGGTGAAGCCGTGTTTGAACTGAAACATCGTTATCTCCTCCTGGCTGATGTGTGGGCGGCGCCCCGATTATCGCGCAGCGCGCCCCCTCCGTTTCGACTGGCACAACTTAGCAAGAGCGCTGTCAGCCGGTCAAGGGGTCGGGCCAATCGCCCGCGCCCGTGGCGGGGACACCTCCGCGCGGACGACGCTTCAGGCCCGCGCGCGGACGTAGTCGGCGAGCGCTTCGATGAGACGCACGAGATCCGCCTGCAGCGCGCCGAATCCGGCGGTCCTCGCGAGCGAAACCTCGTCCATGTAGAGCCGCCGATTGATCTCGATCTGCAGACTGTGCCGGCGCTCC